>NZ_LSIA01000254.1:0-102983 GCF_001556015.1 Novosphingobium sp. CCH12-A3
GCCTGCCATAGCCCAGTATCGCGCCATATGTAGAACCAGCGTCGCACCGTTGAGACCGGTGGAAAGCAAGGTGGCAGCATTCGCCATGGCAGCCCACCCCGGAGCAGATAGAAGATGGCCTCAACAATCCGGCGCATCTCCCACTTCCGTGGTCGACCTGTCTTTGCTGGTGGAGGAAGAAGGGGCTCGAAGAAAGCCCATTCGGCATCGGTTAAATCTGTTGGTAAAGCTAGCATGCTTCGCGCATGGAGAGCGCGAGTGGTATCGGTCCACATCGTTGTATCCCAGGTAGTTTTTGGCGAAACCCCTGAATCAACGACTGGGCGGGTCGTCAAGCTAACCCACTGATACCACTCAACTTAGTTTCGGATCGGGCTCTTAATGCTGGCCGGGGAACTGCCGTCTTCACCATCCATTGGCTGAGCAACTGGGCGACGATTACGTTCGCTCTTCGGGAAGCATTGGAGAAGGCCATGACGAAAGCTCGCAAGGCGGCAATTGTGCTGGCAGTGGCTGCTGCGACGACTTTGACTGCAGCATGCACGAACAATGGGTATTATGACCGCCCCGGCTATGCGGATGGCTATGGCGATTGGGGTTATTACGATCGAGGGTATTACCAGCAGTATGGCCGGTATGATTACAATAATCCCGATCCGCGCTATGGCGGCTATTATGCCGACCGTTATTATCGCAATAATGCCCGCTATCGCGAGCGCCAGCTTTCCTACGATGACCGGGTCTATCGCGGGCGAGACGGCCGCTATTACTGCCGCCGTTCGGACGGTTCGACCGGACTGATCGTCGGCGGCCTCGGGGGCGCGGCGGCAGGAGCGATCATCGCCGAAGGTGACAGCAAGCCGCTCGGCGCGATCATCGGCGCGATCGGTGGCGCGGCGATCGGTGCGGCAATCGACAGCCGCAATCGCAGCAACGTGCGCTGCAGGTAAGTGATGGATGAACGGTGGGCTCCATGGGGAGCCCACCAGTTCGTCAGGTATTCTTGATATTATCCAGCCCTGCGATCACACCGGGTTTCATCGACGGGTTCGATGCGTTGGGCTTCTTGGGCTTTTCGGCTTTGGGCTTGCGAACCTCGCGGTTCGACTTTTTCTGGCTCTTCGCCATTATCGTTCTCCATGCGGGCGCGTGCCCGAAGTTCAGGCTAGGCCTGTATCGGAGAAATAGCGAACTTTAACGCATCAGCCGCGCCAAGGCTTCGTCCAGCACCGAGAGAAAGCGTGACCGATCTGCCTTGGAGAACGGTGCGGGACCGCCGATGATGTCTCCGCCAGCGCGCAGGTCTGCCATGATCGCGCGCGTGGCGATCTGACTGCCGATGGAGCTTGTGGTAAAGGGTTTGCCAGCGGGAGAAATCACTGCCGCGCCCGCTTTCAGGCATCGGTCTGCCAGGAGTATATCGGCGGTGACGACCACGGCTTTGGAACCTGCCGCTTCGGCAATCCAGTCGTCGGCGGCGTCGAAGCCATCTCTGACCACCACGCGGCGGACAAGAGGATGTACTGGCACGCGGAAGGGTGAGTTGCTGACGACGGTTACTGGCACGTTGCGGCGGAAGGCGACCTTGTAGATCTCTTCCTTGACCGGGCATGCATCGCCATCGACAAGGATGCGCACGGCGTCGGTGGGCGTTTCAGGCATGATCGTCCAGTAGCTTTGCCGGAGCGGGATGGCCACCGTCCGATTAAGTTCGCCAAAGCGCGGGCGGGGTGCTACAAGAGCATCGCTGACGTCGAATTTTGCGACGGACTTCGGCATTGACTACCACGCTGGCGCTTCGGTTCTCGCGGGGCCTTCGACGACGATTTCCTTTCAATTGACGAACCACGCACGGCCCGGCGGCACTTTCGCTTCCGGGCAACCCTCGTTCTTGGAAGGAACATCCCATGCCAGTAGGCACCGTAAAATTCTTCAACACCGAAAAGGGCTACGGCTTCATTCAGCCCGACAACGGCGGCGCTGACAGCTTCGTGCACATCTCGGCCGTCCAGGCTGCCGGCATGGCCAGCCTCGATAAGGACCAGCGCGTAAGCTACGAAGTCGAGACCGGCCGCAACGGCAAGGCTTCGGCCGTGAACCTCGTTTCGGCCTGATCGGAACCAACCTCGGCATCGACTGGCGACGGGGCTTTGCAAATTGGCTGAGCCCTGTCATCGCAACGCGATGAGCAACCCTGCCGATGCCGAACTGCAAGTCCGCCTCCGCCGCGCCGCGTTCAACCGCGCGCTGGCGGAGGGGGATCTTGCCGCGATAGCGCCGCTTCTCTCGCCCGATGTGGTTCTGATCACCGGCAGCGACAGTGCAGTCATTTCCGGGCGAAAGGCGCAACTGGCGGCTTGGAAGCGAGATTTCGCGCAAACTCCTCGAGCCGTCTACGTGCGCAGCACGGATAGCGTGATCGCTTCAGCCGTAGAACCGATCGCCATGGAGCACGGGCGCTGGAGCGCAACTGTTCAGGAATCCGGCGAAGTGACGGCCGCCGGGACCTATGCCGCCAAGTGGCGCAAGATCGGTAACGGCTGGGTTTTGGTCGCGGAAATTTTCTTGACGCTCGGCTGAGCCCGCCAATGCCTTCACGAGGCGGTTGGCAAGATATTCATAACGATAGCTTCCTGTCGCATTTCCCGGTCCGCCTGAGCCGGCAGATCCGCCTCTTCGTCTTCGATGACCTGGGGGTCAGGCGCAATCTCGTAATCCTCATATTCCGGAAGCGCCTCTGCCGGAGGCAGGTCCTCTGGCTCTTCCCAAGGCTGCTCCCAATAAGCAATACGCATGGGGCGATGGAAAATAGGTGCCGGAGCCACCGGATAACTCTCGTAGGTGACGGCAGTGATTTCGGGATAGGCGTCCGGTCGGGCAGCAGGGTATGGTCGCTCCGGTGAGGGCATGCGCGTCGGTATCGTGCTGGTTGCGGCAAGGCCCAAGCCGGCGCCGATGGCGATCATGACGGTGGCAAAGCGATCGAACAACACGAACCTGGCTCCTGCAACCCTCCCTTGGGGAAGGAATGCCGGAGCGTTGCGGCGGTTCCGGGGCGACCGGTTCGCCCGTCAATTGACAGTGGATCAGCCCCGGCGGGGCCGAGTCCAGCAACCGATCGTCGCGGTCCTGACGTTGGCAACACAGCGCTGGTGCTGACGGCGCGTGCTTGGGAAGGTAACCAGATTCAAAACAGAAAGGGCGCCTCCTGCGGGAAGCGCCCTTTGCTGGGATCAGCGGTGCAGCACGAAGCTGGCCTTGCTCACGGGTGAGGCGCTGCTTGCGAGCTGGCGACTTTGCGTCGAGCCTCTGGGCAGTCCCGTGTTGCGGGGCAGTCAATCGTTGCTGGCAGCAGCCTTGCTGGAGATCTTCTTGACGTCCTTGACGTCGAAGGTGACCGGACGACCGTTGAAGCGGCCGGTGACGGTGCGCTTGGTGACCTTCAGTTCGAAGGGAACCTTGCCGGCATAGGCCGAGCCCTTGAGAACCTTGACATCGCCCTGCTGTTCGGCGGTGTAATCGTACTTCACGCCCTGGTACGTGAACGAGCCGGTTTCCGGTTCGGCAGCAAACACGGGGGTGGCGACGAGGACGGCAGCAGCGGCAGCGAGGATAGTCTTGATCATGGCAATATCTCCTGGAAGATAAGGAAAGATTGCCTTCAGCACCCTTATCTTGTTGCGTTGCAGCATACTAATCGTGTGCAGTGCGGCAATTGTATTTGCCGTGCTGTCAGTTGCATGATTTGCAACTCGGTGCTTTTCGCCGCGAAAACAGTCGTTTGCCAGAGGTTGCGCCAATCCCGCCATGCCCCTTCATACGTAAGCATGAATAACGATTCGTCGCAGGGATGCCGTCGAATCGAAAGCTACGCTGGCGGGGGGCAACTTGCCGACCCCACGCCTCGGCCGGTCAGCGTTTGCGAACGAATTCGGCCCGCAGGACCAATCCCTTGATGCCGGGATACTTGCAGTCGATCTCCTGCGGGTCGCCCGTCAGCCGGATCGACTTGATCAGCGTGCCCTGCTTCAAGGTTTGCCCGGCGCCCTTGACGTCGAGATCCTTGATCAGGGTAACCTGGTCACCATCAGCCAGGAGGTTGCCGACGGCGTCGCGAACCTCAACGGCGCTGGCGGCTTGGCGCTTTGCCGCGAGTTCGGATGCTGGCAGCCATTCGCCGCTGTCCTCGTCGTAGACATAGTCTTCATCTTCGCTCATCGTTCCCTCCATTCGCGCATCCCCGTGGCACGCGGGGGCGCTGCTTGCCAGCAAAAGCGGCATTCGAGGGAGGATATGCTTGGATCGGACAATCGTTCGCCTGGGACCTGGCGATGCTGACGCAGCGACCGAGACGTTGACTGCTGCCTTCCGTCAAGATCCGGCGATGAACTGGATGTTTGCCAATGATGAATCCCGCGAGCGTCGAATGCCGCAGTTGATCCGCTGGATGTTCCACGATCACCTGCGGCACGGTATGGTACTGGGAACGGCCGGATGTGAAGTCGTCACGCTGTGGCGGCCACCGGGGAGCGTTCATGAGCATGCAAGTCTGACGCCGCCGGCGCTGGTGCGCTTTATCGCGATGCTCGGCACGGCCGTGCTGCGGGCGGAGCGCGCGGACCGGATGATCGGCAAGCATTTGCCGAAGGGTGAGCGCCAGTTCTATCTGCGCATGGCCGGTGTTCGACCTGACAGGCAGGGGCAGGGCCTTGGCGGCCTTGCCATCCGGGCTGGCCTTGCCGAAGCCGACGCTGCGGGGCTACCGGCCGTTCTGGAAACCGCGACGGAGAGCAATGTCGGGCTTTACCGCTCGATGGGTTTCGAACTGATCGACACGTGGCCGGTCGCCAGAAAGGGCCCGACATTCTGGACCATGGCCAGGCCGGTGCCGTTCAGGTGAAGGCATCGACCATCAGCTTGCCGCCAAGCATGACCATCAGCAGGTAGATGATGGTGTAGAACCGATCAGGCTTGAGCGCGCGGACGACACGGACAGAGATCAGTGTGGTAATGACCGCCAACGGGACGAGCAGAGCGGCGGCCACCACCACTTCGTGGGTGAAGGCCCCAAGCATGATATAACTTGGCACCTTGAGCCAATTGATCGCGGCGAAAAGGATCGCGTTGGTTCCGGCATACATCAGGTGCGGAAGCTTGCGCGGGGTGACCCACATCTGGAAGGGCGGACCGCCCGCATGGGCGACCTGGCTGGTAAAGCCGGTGGCCATTCCGAACAGCGCGCCGACCCAGCCCGGAGATGCAGACGCGGCGGCCACGCGATTGCCACGCTCAATCCACAGGCGGTAAAGGCCGAACATGAGCGTGATGCCACCGAGAACGCCCATGAGTGCCTTCTCGTCGATACTGGCAGCAATGGCCCAGCCGATGCCGATGCCGACCATGGCTCCCGGCAGCATCCAGCCGACGATCCATTTGTCCCAGGCATGCCGGAAGGACCAGACGCTGACGACGTCCTGAACGATGAGGATGGGCAAGAGGATGGCGGCGGCGGTCGATGGCGGAAGAGCCAAGGCGGCAACGGGTGTGCCAAGTGCTCCGAGCCCGGAAAATCCGCCCTTGGCCATGCCAACGAGAATGACAGCCACTGCGCAGGCGGCGAGGGTTGCAGGATCGGAAAGGAGCATCTGTCTATCGGGTCCGTGGCTTCCATGGCCATTCGATGACCCCGCCGGCCCACAGCGCAAGCCAGACGAGCACCGGTTGCGCAAACATGCGAGGGACATGATAGGCGAGGCCCGCGCCGTGATCCGGCTTTGCCAGATCAATCGCAAAGTGGTTGATGTTGGCCGGGAAGACACACACCGCATAGAGTGCGAGACCGATGGACGCAGCCCGGCGGATCGGCAGGGAAACGCCTTGCGCCAGGCCAACAGCCCCGAGCAGTTCGGCAATGCCTGTCCACAGCACGACAGCTTCGGGGGCAGGGACCCATTGCGGCATGATGATCAGGAACGGGCGGGGCGATGCGATGTGGATCACGCCCGCCGCGAAGTAGAACAGTGCCAGCGCCAGACGGGCAGCGGCGCGGATCATGCGCCGGGTTTCCATCCGGGCGGGGCGAGGGTGAACCCGGCAAAGTCAAATCCCGGCGCCACAATGCATGAGACAAGCACGTAGCCATGTTCACCGGCGACAGGTTCGGCGGCCTGCCAGTGCCCGGCAGGAACGATCCCCTGCAGATCTTGCGTGGCGAGATCGTTTCCGAGGATCAGCGTCGAGGGTGCAGTTGTGGATTCCGCTGCAGTGTGCAGTGCAAGAGCATCACCCGCCTGCCAGATCCAGATCTCGTCAGCATCGACGCGGTGCCAGTGTGATCTTTCGCCAGCTGCCAGCAGGAACAGGATCGCCGTGCTCGAGGCGCGTCCGCCGCCGACTGCAAGCGCACGCCAAGTTTCCCGGAACCACCCTCCCTCAGGATGGGGCGCGAGGTTCAGGCTGGAAATGATTTCATGCGCGGGCATCATGAAACGGTTGCCCGACATGCGCGCTGAGTCAATCACCACAGTGCTGGGGTAAGTTGAAGGGGAACAGGAGAAACTTCGGTCCAGCCAAGCGCCGCGATGGCCGAGTTGCTTTCCTTGGCAGTCCTGTGTTCAGCGAGCGACCAGGTTATGTGCCAAGTGCCGCCGTCTGGTCTGCCAGTCGTCCCATCAATTGAAACGATATATGCCTCAACCCCTTCAGCATCGTCGACATATCCGACAATTTCAGCACCATGCACCGCCTCTGGCGGAATTGTTCCTGCGACTGACAGAGTCACGTGGTCAGCAATGGCTCGCTCGTAACGAGGCGGGAGGGCGGCAAGGAGGTTTTCGCGCTGGGTTCTGTCCAGCTTCCAACCCAGCGTCATGCCGCCCCCTCGTTCATTTTACTGGGGCGTGGTGAGCGCCCCGGTTACCCAGATGACTGTCAATGCACCGATTGCCAGGACCAGGCTGATCAGCAGGACCCAGCGTACCACGTTGAGGCCTTCGCCGCCGCGAGCCTCTTCGGTGGTGATGTGCGTTTCTTCGCCGCGTCGTTCCATGGCGCTTCTCCTTCGGTAGAACCGTGCTTGGCGACTCTACGCGCAGGCAAGCGCCCTGTTCCGGCAATGCCCCCATGGACATGACCGGAACGGTGATTAATTCAGATCAATCAATCGCGCAGGAGTTCGTTGATCCCGGTCTTGCTACGGGTCTGCGCGTCAACCGTCTTGACGATGACGGCGCAGTAGAGCGACGGGCCGGGGGTGCCGTCGGGCAGGGGCTTGCCCGGCATGGCACCGGGAACGACGACCGCATAGGGCGGCACGCGGCCAACGTGGACTTCACCCGTGGCGCGGTCGACGATCTTGGTGGAAGCGCCGAGGTAGACGCCCATCGACAGCACTGCGCCTTCGCCGACGATGACGCCTTCGGCCACTTCGGAGCGGGCGCCGATGAATGCGCCGTCCTCGATGATGACGGGGCCTGCCTGAAGCGGTTCGAGCACACCGCCGATGCCGGCGCCGCCCGAGATGTGGACGTTCTTGCCGATCTGGGCGCAGGAGCCGACCGTTGCCCAGGTATCAACCATGGTGCCTTCATCGACGAAGGCGCCGATGTTGACGAAGCTTGGCATCAGCACCACGCCCTTGGCGATGTGCGCGCCCTTGCGCGCGACGGCACCGGGGACGACGCGGAAACCGGCTTCGCGGAAGCGGTTCTCGCCCCAGCCTGCAAACTTCGAGGGCACCTTGTCAAATGCAGGAGCGCCGCCCGAGCCGGCCTCGATCACTGCGTTGTCGTTCAGGCGGAACGAGAGCAGCACGGCCTTCTTGAGCCACTGGTTGACGCGCCATTCGCCGTCCACCTTTTCGGCAGCGCGGGCCTTGCCGCTGTCGAGCAGTTCGAGCGCGGCCTCAACCACTTCTCGCACGGCATCGCTGGCCGGGGTGACATTGGCGCGGTCTTCCCAGGCGGCTTCGATGGCAGCTTGCAGCTGGTCTGTCATGGCGTTTCTCCGTGCGGGATCGGTATGGAACAAAATTGCGTGGCGACTAGCCGAGCGTTGCCTGATCGGCAAGCGCCGCAATCGTATGATCCAGCCATGCGACCACATCGTCTGCGACCACGTCGATTGCGGCATCATCCTTGGCGCGATCGCCCCAGTCCGTGGCGAGATCGAGCCAGACCGTCTGCATCCCGAGGGCCTTGGCCGGGGCGAGGTTGCGCGCCATGTCTTCGACGAAGACCGAAGTCTCGGGATTGACGCTCAACGCTTCGATCATGCTGGTGTATGCCGTGGGCTCGGGCTTGGGTTTGTAGGCCATGGCGTGGATGTCCCACAGCCCGTCGAAACTGTCGGAAAGATCGAGTCCGGCAAGCACCCTGGCGGCATAGGCATCATCGCCATTGGTGAAGAGGATCTTGCGGCCCGGGAGTTTCGCCAGCCTGTCTGCCAGACGCGGTGCGGCAGCCAGCGGGCTCATGTCGATGTCGTGCACGAAGCCGAGAAAATGGTGCGGATCGGTGGCGTGGTAATGCATCAGGCCTGAAAGGGTGGTGCCGTGATCGTGGAAGTAGAGCTTCTGCACGCGCCGGGCCTCCAGCTCGTCGCAGCCGAGCAGGTCCTTGATGAACAGGCCCATGCGCTCATCGATCTGATCGAATAGCCGGGTCGATGGGGGATAGAGCGTGTTGTCGAGATCGAAGATCCAGCAGTCAACAATCGTGGGATCGAAGGGCATTTGCGCATTCCAGTCCGGAACTGTGTCATTCGGCATTTACGGCCAACGGGTTATCAGCAAGACTTGGGCAAAGCTACCGGAGCCGGGGTGCGGTGATGTCGGAAATTCGCTGGTTTGGTTACGCCGCAGTGGCCGCGCTGGCTGCTGGATTGGCGGCATGCGGAGGGGGAGGCAGCGTCTCCAGCACGCCCGCGCCTGCGCCGGCCCCGACGCCCACGCCGACGCCCACCCCAGTCCCAACGCCAACCCCCACTCCCACTCCGGTCAATTTCGATACCGCAGAGCATCGCCGGTCGGATGGGCCTTCGCTGCATGGCGCGATCACGGCCTGGCAATCGGGCGCGAGTGGGGCGGGGACCACGATTGCCATCGTCGATTCCGGCATCAATACCTCCAATACCGAGTTTGCCGGAAGGATTGCCTCATCATCGACCGACGTGGTGCAATCGCGCGGATTGGACAACGCCGACGATGATCACGGCACGCAGGTTGCCCTGACGGCAGCAGCGGCCCGCAACAATTCGGGGATCGTCGGGATCGCCTGGGGCGCAACGATCCAGATGCTGCGGGCCGATACGCCGGGTTCCTGCGCGGCGTCGGATGGCTGCACTTTTGCCGACAGTGCGATAGCGGCAGGCATCAATGCTGCGGTCGCCTCGGGCGCAAAGGTCATCAATCTTTCGCTCGGTGGCGATCCCGCGAACTCGACCCTGCGTTCGGCGGTTGCCCGGGCGGCCGCGGCGGGCGCGGTGATCATCGTTTCAGCGGGCAACGACGGCGACAGCACCGATGCCGGGATTGATCCCAACAACCCCGATCCCTTTGCGCAATCACTGCTTCAGGCGGGCGGAAGCAACGTGATCATTGTCGGCTCGGTCAATGCCAGCGGCGTGGCTTCGGCCTTCAGCAACAAGCCGGGAAGCTCGGCGGCGTCGGTGCTGATGGCGCAGGGTGAGGACGTCTGCTGCGTCTACCAGGGCAGCCAGATCAAGACCGAGACGAATGCGCAGGGAACATTCGTGACAGTGGTCAGCGGGACAAGCTTTGCTGCGCCGCAGGTTTCGGGCGCGGCCGCGCTTCTGGCGCAGGCTTTCCCGAACCTGACCGGCACCCAGATCGTTGACCTGCTGCTGCGGACCGCGCGCGATGCGGGGGCGACGGGGACGGATACGATCTATGGCCGCGGCATTCTGGACATTGCGCGGGCGTTTTCGCCGCAGGGGCAGACCGGATTGGCGGGGACGCAGGTGGCAGTGTCGCTCGACAGCCTTGCGGGCACGAGCAGCGGGGCGATGGGCGATGCCTTGGCGGGAGCCTCGCTCGGCACGGTAATGCTGGATGGCTACCAGCGGGCTTACAGGCTGAACCTTGCGGCGGGCTTGCGGTCAGGCCAAGCGAGGTTGCCTTTGCATGAAGCGCTGGCGGCGGGCGGCAGGCCGGTGGCGATGGATGCTTCGGGCTTTGCGCTGGCGTTTACGGTGGACCGGCGCTTCGGCGCGGTGCCCTTGCGACTGGCGCCGGGTGAGGGGCAGCAGGCGCGGGTGCTGGCCTCCTCGGTGGTGACGCGGCTGGACCGGTCGCTCGATCTGGCGCTGGGCTGGAAAGTCAGAGCCGATAGCCTGACCGCGCGGTTGCAGCAGCGGCACGAGCCGCAGTTCCTCGTCGCGGGGATGGCGGGCGGCGTGTTCACGCGGCCCGAGACCGGCATGGCGGCGCGCTATCGGTTGGGACGTATGGGGCTGACGGTTTCGGCGGAGCGCAGTGTGCTGGTGCGGAGCGATCCGCTGCGAGAACGGCGCGAGGACCGGATGACGCAGTTTGGCTTGGCTCTGGATGGCGGGCAGGGTGGCGCGTTGGATTGGCGGCTCGGCCTTGGCCTGATGCGTGAGGAGCGCACGGTGCTGGGCGCGCGGTTTGCCGATGCGCTGGGTGGCGGCGGGGCGACGACGGCGACGGTATCGCCGGGCCTCGGCTGGCGCTTCGGGAAGGGCTGGGCGCTGGGGGCGACGGGAAGCCTCGGCTTCACGCGGATTGACAGCGGCGCGGTGACGACCGGTGGTTCGCGACTGGTCTCGTCATCGTGGAGCGTCGATCTTTCGCGCGAGGGCGTGCTGGCGGACGGTGACCGTCTGGCCTTGCGTGTATCGCAACCCCTGAGGGTAGAGCGCGGCGGGCTGAACCTGAACCTGCCGGTGGCGTGGGACTATGCGACGCAAAGCGCCACCTTTGCCCGTGTACCGCTGTCGCTGGCGCCGAAGGGGCGGGAGCTTGATGCGGAACTCGCATGGGCGACGGCACTGTGGGGCGGCGATGCCTCGGCCAGCGTGTTCTTCCGCAAGGAGCCGGGGCATCTTGCCGGTGCGGATGATGATGGCGGAGTTACAGTGAGGTGGTCGCGGGAGTTTTGAGCGCGAGAGTAGAACTCTTAGCGGCAAGACAACCGCTGTTCTTTAGCGATTAGCCTCTGGCTCCGAGTAAAGCGCTGCAAAGGTCTTTTGGTCCCCATTGAGACCTGCTTCGGTTCCCGGTCCCTTTGCGTTGAAAGCAGAAAATCTGTACCCCACCTTGCTCTGGACGCATCGTACCACGTCCAAATCGCGCGGGCCGTCCTGCGATGCTGCGGGAAATGACACGGACACGTAATGGAGCTGGGAAGTATCCAATGTCACTATTTCCGGACCGCAACTCTGCACCGCTGACATTAAGTTTTCGCCACCCGGCAGGCACGGCAATGCCATCGAAAACCTGCCAGATTCGTCAGTACATGACGCTGCGCCTTTTATCCCTCCGCCGGTATGGTCGGCAATCGTAAGTACGACGTAACGAGAATCCCGGTCGCCTTCATTTTCCTCCCTAGGTTCAGAAGCGCAAGAAGCTAACCCTGCAATTGCAGTTGCGAGTATCAATTTTCGTAATTGATGGATTCCAGTCGGTAGCCGCATGCTGAACTTTATCAGTCATGCGCAGGCGATCCGCAAGTGGGCGAGACCAGACTTTCGAAAAGTCGGGTGAGGTCCAGCGGGTCTTACACGACAATGATGCTTATCCTCATCCCTTCGGCACAACATGCCGCAACTTCGCCCCTTCGCCATCCTCCAGCACATACAACGTCCCATCCGGCGCTTGCTCGATCTCGCGGATGCGGTTGCCGAGGTCTATGCGTTCGAGTTCCGCCGCCATCTCGCCGTCAATCTTTACGCGGACGATGCCGCCTGCACCTAATGCGGCGATCAGGGCCTGGCCTTGCCATTGGGGGAAGGCTTTGCCGGTGTAGAAGATCATGTTGCCCGGCGCGATGACCGGGTTCCAGCTGATTGCGGGCTGGGCGAGGTCGGGGCGCGTCTTGTTGCGCGGGATCGGCTTGCCGTCGTAGTGGTCGCCGTCTGACACCAGGGGCCAGCCGTAGTTCCTGGCCGGTTCGACGTGGTTGATCTCGTCACCGCCAGCGGGGCCGTGCTCAATGTCCCACAGCCGGCCATCGGGCGAGAAGGCAAGGCCGAGCAGGTTGCGGTGGCCGTAGGACCAGATCTGTGCCGAAACGCCGCCCTTGCCCGCAAACGGGTTGCCCGGCGCAGGAGTGCCATCGGGCAGGAGGCGGAGGACCTTGCCGAGGTTCGCGTTCAGGTCCTGCGCGGGCGTGAATTTCTGCCGGTCGCCAGAGGTGATGAACAAGTATTTGCCATCGGGCGAGAAGGCGATGCGATGCGAATAGTGGCCGCGCCCGGTGACCTTGGGAAATTGCCGCCAGATGATGCTGAGGCCCTCAAGGCGTGGGGCGAGGCGGGGGGCATCGCCCATCACCAGTCTGGCGCGAGCGACGACTGCGCCGCGCGTATCGTTCTGACCCGCTTCCGCCCAACTCAGATAGACCATGCCGCTCTGCGCGAAATCGGGCGCTGCGACGACATCGCCAAAGCCGCCTTGTCCGCCGTAATCGACCGTGGGGGTACCCGAGATCTCGACGGTCTTATCGGTGCCTTCGGTCCAGAGCTTGAGCTTGCCCTTCTTCTCGGTGATCAGCGCCTGGTTGGTGCCGGGAAGGAAGGTCATCGCCCAAGGCTCGTCGAACGTGGCGACATCGGTGATCGCGATGCCCGCTGTGGAAGGGTCAGCGCCCTGGGCAGAAATCGATGAGCCGCAGCTTGCGAGGAGCAGGGCGAGAGGCGATAGCGAGCGCAGGATCGGATTCGTCATGCAGCCCACAATGCCTCTGAACGCCAGTTGTGCCACCTCCTTTTCGTCCATGGTCACCATCGGCGTGGACGAGGCGGGGCGTGGGCCGCTGGCTGGGCCGGTCGTGGCGGCAGCGGTGGTGCTGTGCAAGCCGCGCCCTTCGGGGCTGGACGATTCCAAGAAGCTGAGCGCGGCGCGCCGCGCGGAGCTTGAGGAGAAGATCAAGCGGCGCTGCCGGTGGGCGGTGGGTGTGGTCGAGCCCGAGGAGATCGACCGGCTGAACATCTTCGGTGCGACGATGCTGGCGATGACGCTTGCGGTGCAGGCGCTGTGCGAGCAGATCGCGCATGACGAAGGCGTGGGCGAGGTGCTTGTGGATGGCAACCTCACGCCGCACGGCCGTCGCCCGGAATGGTGCTGGCCGGCGCGGCCGATCGTTGGCGGTGATGCCCTCGAGCCTTGCATTTCGGCGGCCTCGATCATTGCCAAGGAACATCGCGACCGGATCATGCGCGAGGCGGCGCTGACGCATCCGCACTACGGATGGGAGCGCAATGCGGGCTATGGCACACCCGAGCATCTGGCGGCATTGAGAGAACATGGGCCGACGCCATTGCACCGGCGCAGCTTTGCCCCGGTGGCGCAGTTGCAGCTGCTCTAACGAAAAAATTTGCCGGTGAGTCCGTCCGGGCACACCACTAGATGTTGAGTCCCACGCCGCCAGCCAGACTCAACATGTCGAAATAGACTCTTTTCGTTCTCATCCCGGATGGCGCGCGACTCGCCGGAATCTGGCGAGTCGAAGCTTGACGGCGAGTCTCCGATGACTCAAACGGTGCCCTTATCCACAAGGGGTCAGGGACAAGATATGGCAGTTGCAGTCAAGGAACGCGCGAAGGCTTTGCGTGCGGCGCCGGCAAAGGTGCTCAAGGCAGATGTTGCGCTTCCGGTGAACCAGATCCTGCGCGGTGACTGCATTTCGGAAATGCGCAAGCTGCCCGATGCCTCGATCGACATGATCTTTGCCGACCCCCCCTATAATCTCCAGTTGGGCGGCGATCTGGCGCGGCCCGATGGCAGCCATGTCGATGCGGTGACCAACGACTGGGACAAGTTCTCGAGCTTTGCCGTCTATGACCAGTTCACGCGCGAGTGGCTGACCGAGGCACGCCGCTTGCTCAAGCCCGATGGCTCGATCTGGGTGATCGGCAGCTATCACAACATCTTCCGCGTCGGCACGATCCTGCAGGACCTTGGCTTCTGGATCCTCAACGATATCATCTGGCGCAAGGCCAACCCGATGCCCAACTTCAAGGGCACGCGCTTTACCAATGCGCACGAGACGCTGATCTGGGCGTCAAAGAGCGAGAAGTCGAAGTACACCTTCAACTACCGCGCCATGAAGACGCTCAATGATGAACTGCAAATGCGCTCGGACTGGGTCCTGCCGATCTGCTCCGGCCCCGAACGCCTGCGTCGCAACGGCGCCAAGGCTCACCCGACGCAGAAGCCCGAGGCGCTGCTCTATCGTGTGATGCTGGCAACGACCAACAAGGGCGATGTGGTGCTTGACCCATTCTTCGGCACGGGCACCACAGGCGCGGTGGCCAAGCGCCTGGGTCGCGACTGGATCGGCTGCGAGCGCGAGGACGACTACATCGAAGTGGCGCAGGAGCGCATCGAACTGGCGCTGCCGCTTGACGAATCTGCGCTTGTTACGATGCAGTCGAAGCGCACGGCGCCCAAGGTTGCCTTTGGCGCGCTGGTTGAGAGTGGCTATCTGGCCCCTGGTACCCGGCTGACCGCCAAGAAGGGCAAGTTCGAGGCAGTGGTGCGGGCTGATGGTTCGCTCCAGGCAGGCGCGGAGATCGGTTCGATCCATGGGCTTGGTGCAAAGCTGCAGGGCGCGCCATCGTGCAATGGCTGGACCTTCTGGCATGTCGAGCACGAGGGCGAGGTGAAGCCGATCGACGCGCTGCGCCAGTTGTACCTGCTCGCTGTCGAGGATTGATGCCTCGCGTCTATATCCGTCCGATCGCGTTCGCCGACAGTCCGCAAGCGGAAGATGGCGAGGCGATCAGGCTGGGCGGGGGTCTGATCTACGCCAGCCGCTTTGTCCTGATCGTGCGCGAGGGCGGAAAGGTGGTCTCGCGGCAGAGGTTCGGCGCGGGCGATGTTCAGAAGGCAATTGCCACCTTGCCCGATGCCTTGGCCGCCGATGCAGCGGAGCAATGGGACAACCTGCGCTGCACGCACGCGCCCATTGCCTGCGGGCAGCGGATGGTGCGGCTCGATCAGCCGGTGGTGATGGGTATCCTCAATGTGACGCCCGACAGCTTTTCCGATGGTGGCCAATTCCTCGACAAGCCTGACGCCGCGCTTGAGCACGCCCACGCGATGCTATCAGCCGGGGCGGGGGTGATCGACGTCGGTGGTGAATCCACCCGCCCCGGCGCCGCGGCGGTGTGGGAAGGCGACGAGGCAAAGCGCGTGGTGCCGGTGATCGAGCAGCTTGCGGCAGCAGGCGCAGCGATTTCCATCGACAGTCGGCGCTCCTCGGTAATCGAGGCGGCGCTGGCGGCAGGGGCACACATCGTCAACGATGTTTCGGCTATGCGTCATGACGCCCGGACGACCGAGATCGTGGCTCGTTCCGGGGCTCCGGTGGTGCTGATGCATGCGCCTGGCAACGACGGCGATCTGCATGCCGATGGCGACTACGCCGACGTTGTGCTCGATGTGTTCGATGCCTTGCGCGAACGCCGTGACGCAGCCGTCGCGGCGGGGATTGCGCGGGAGAAGGTCCTGCTGGATCCCGGCATAGGCTTTGGCAAGTCGCTCGCGGAGAACCTTGCGCTGATCAATGCCCTGCCATTGTTCCATGCGCTTGGTCAGCCGATCCTGTTCGGGGCCAGTCGCAAGCGGATGATCGGGGCGCTTTCCAACGAGGTGCCAGCCCATCAGCGCATGGCCGGTTCGGTCATGCTGGCGCTCAAGGCGATGGATGCCGGCTGCCAGATGGTGCGCGTGCACGATGTGGCCGAAACCGTGCAGGCCATGCACGTCTGGCGCGGCCTGCGCGATGCGGCGCTGACGGATTTCAGCCAGCTTGCCTAGAGCGAGACGCCGCCATCGCTGACCAGGCAGGTGCCGGTGATGGTCGCTGCTGCGTCGGACAGCAGGAAGCCGATCTGAGCCGCAACCTCATCCGCGCTGGCGAAGCGCCCAAGTGGCGTGGCGTCCTTTGCCATTGCGGCAAGCGCTTCGGCGCGTCCACCATGCTGCTCTATCAGCGGTGCGAACCATTCGGCGCGGTCCCAAATGCCAGTGTCGACGCCGCCCGGTGCGATCGCGTTCACCCGAACCCCGTACCTTGCGGCTTCGGCAGCCGCGACCTTTGCCAGCTGGATCGTCGCGGCCTTCGATGCGGAATAGGCCGCGGTTCCGGCGGCTGCCTTGATGCCGGAGACCGAGGCCGTCAGCACGACCGCTCCGCGGTTTGCCCTCTTCATGGCGCGCAAGGCGGTACGCAGCGAAAGGAACATGCCGTCGAGATTGACCGACAGTGTCTTGCGCCAGGCGGTGATGTCGAGGTCAGTGATCTCGCCGTTGCTGGCGATACCGGCATTGAGCACGGCGTAATCGATCCGAGGCACCTCGCGCTCCAGCAGTTTCCAGAGCGAGGGATCCGAGACGTCGCCGCCAAAAGGATGGACCTTGCAGGACAGGCCCAGCCGGTCGAGCGCTGGCCTGTCAATATCGACCAGAACGAGCTCGCCGATCCCCTGCGCATCGAGCCAGCGCGCGGCGCTGGCTCCTATCCCCGAGGCGGCACCGGTGACAAGCGCGACGCAACCTGCAAATTCCTTATTTCCCGTCATGCCGGGAAGCTAGCGCGGGTCAGGCCGCGTTGTCGATGCCAAGTTCCGAAAGCTTGCGGTAAAGAGTGGAGCGGCCGATACCAAGGCGGCGGGCAACTTCGGTCATGCGACCGCGATAGTGGCCGATTGCCAGCCGGATGACGTCGGCCTCGATGTCTTCGAGAGGTCGCAGGTTGCCATCGGGTGCGAACAGGGTGATGCCGGCGCCATCGGTAACATTCGGTGCGCGGCGGCTGGATTCCCCGATCAGGTTCGAAAGGCTGGGGAAGTCTTGTGCCGTTAGCGCCTCGCCATCGCAGAATACGGCGGCGCGGAACAGGGTGGCCTGCAACTGGCGGACATTTCCAGGCCAATCATATGCCGACAGAAGTGCCAACGCTCCATCAGTAATGCCGAGCGGCCTGAGCCCTGGCTGTTCGCCGATGCGGGTCAGGAAATGCCTTGCAAGGGCCGGAATATCGGCGGAGCGCTCGCGCAAGGCGGGCAGCAGGACCTGTGTCTGGCTCAGCAAGGCATGGAGTTCGGCGCGGAAGTCGCGGGTCTCGACAAGGTCCCGCAGGCCAGCATTGGCGCAGGCGATCACTCGAACATCGACGCGGAATGAATGCCGCGCACCGATGGGCTGGACGTCACCCCGTTCGAGAAAGCGGATCATTCGCTCCTGCACGTAATCCGGCAGGCGATCAACCTCGTCGATGACAAGGGTGCCGCCATCGGCGTGCTGGAGCAATCCGACGTGACGTTCGAATGCTCCGGCGAAAGCGCCTTTCTCGTGTCCGAACAACGCGGATTCAACCTGATTGGCAGGCATGCCGCCGACGTTGATAGTCTTGAGTGCGGTCCGGCTGCGCGGGCTGGCGGCGTGCATGGCGCGGACCAGCATTTCCTTGCCTGTGCCGCTTTCGCCTTCGATCAACACGCTGCCATGGGTGCGCGCGGCCTTTGCCGCCACGGCCAGCGCCGCGCGGAAGGCCGGGGTTGCGCCGATCATCGAATCGAAGTCGAGCGGGGCGCCGAATTTCTCGGTCAGGGGTTGCAGTTCACTGGCGTCGGTCTCGCGCGAAGTCGCGCTGCGCAGGGCCTGGAGCAGGCGTTCCGGCGCGACCGGCTTGATAAGGTAATCGGTGGCGCCCGCGCGCATTGCCTCCACAGCGAGCAGGGGCGAGTTGCTGGTAGTCAGCATCAGGATCGGAAGTGCGGGACGGCGTGCCTTCAATTCGGCGATGAGTGCGCAGGCATCGTCGCCCGGAACCCATTGATCCAGAATGATCGCGCCGAGTTGCATACCCTGGCGGGTGCCCAGCGTGGCGATCGCGCTTTCCGAATCGCGGGCGATGACCGTGCGCCAGCCTTCCCGCGAAGCCAGCGCCGAAATCAGGCGGCACTGGGCGGGTTCATCGTCGATGAGCATGAGAAGGCGCTGTTCGGGCTCCTGCATGACCTAGTCTTTTGACTCCCCCGCAAATACGTCAGGAGCATTGCTCTAGGCCGATAGGGTAAAGAGCCGATTAAGCGCGATGAGACTGCTCCGCACTTGAGCGCAGGGGCGGCCATCGCTAGAGCATGCACGTCGCGCCCCAGTGGCGCATGGTTTTTGGGGAAGAAAATGGCTCCGGCAAACGACATCAAGGCTGCAAAGTCGACGTACGAAGGTTTCGTGAACATGGTGAAGTGGGCCACGCCGGCGATCTGCGCGCTGGTTTTCGTGGTCATCCTGGTGATCCAGTAAGAGCGCCGTGGCGGGGGCAATAAAGATCGCCGTCCTTCGGGAACGTGCGACGGGGGAGAGCAGGGTTTCGGCATCGCCTGAGACCGTGAAGAAGTTCATTGCCCTCGGGGCCAAAGTGGCTGTCGAGAGCGGGGCGGGAGTTACCGCTTCGATCTCCGACGATGAATACCGCGCCGCCGGGGCCGAGGTTGCGGACAATGCAGTGCAGGGCGCGGACATCGTGCTTGGCGTGCAGGGACCGGAGCCTGAGCAACTGGCAGGCGCAAAGCCCGGCGCATGGATCGTCGCCGGGCTTGATCCTTTCGGCAAGCGCGCGCGGGTGGATGCCTATGCCGCTGCCGGATACGAAGCGCTGGCGATGGAGTTCATGCCGCGCATCACGCGTGCGCAGTCCATGGACATTCTGTCTTCGCAGTCGAACCTTGCCGGGTACAAGGCAGTGCTGGTCGCCGCGAACCTCTATGGCCGCGCGTTCCCGATGATGATGACGGCGGCAGGCACGGTCTCGGCTGCCAAGTGCTTCGTCATGGGCGTCGGCGTTGCCGGTCTTCAGGCGATTGCCACGGCGCGCCGCCTCGGTGCGCAGGTCTCGGCGACCGACGTGCGCTCTGCCACCAAGGAGCAGATCCAGTCGCTCGGCGCCAAGCCGATCTTCGTGGAAAGCGTCGCCGGTATCGAAGGCGAGGGCGCCGGTGGCTATGCCACGGAAATGAGCGAGGAATACCAGAAGGCGCAGGCCGAGCTGGTCAGCGCGCACATCGCCAAGCAGGACATCGTCATCACGACTGCGCTGATCCCGGGCCGTGCCGCGCCGCGCCTGATTTCCGACGAGCAGATCGCCACGATGAAGCCCGGTTCGGTGATCTTCGACCTTGCCGTGGCGCAAGGTGGCAACGTCGAGGGCTCGGTGCCCGATCAGGTGGTCGAGAAGCACGGCGTCAAGATCGTCGGCTATTCGAACACGCCGGCGCACCTGCCAGCGGATGCCTCGGCCCTTTTCAGCCGCAACCTCTACAACTTCCTCTCGGCCTTCTGGGACAAGGAGCAGGGCAAGCCTGTTCTGGACGAGGAAATTGGCAACGCCATCCGCCTGACGCAGGGCGGGAAGGTTGTGAACGAACGACTGCTCAGCTGATGGGCCGAGCAACCCTTAGCTTTGCATTCGCACTTGCAGCGGTCTTCCAGCCTGCAAGCGCCATGGCTGCTGTTGATGATCTGCAGATCGACTGGGTTATCCCAGCGGGCGGCATAGACGAAGTTGCGTTAAATAGTGGTGAGCGCCGCGAGATTGGTTTGCGCCCCGTGCCGCGCAAGATGTTTGCACCTGCTGCGGAGGTGATGTCGGAGGCCGGGGTGAAATTGCTTCCGGCAGGGGCGCCTCTTTACCTGATGGTAGGGCCGAAGTTCATGGTTTGCAGCCAAGCGGTCGCGCCGGAAGGTTATTTGGGGAAGAGCAATCGGGTGTGTCTTCGCGATACCGACGGTGACGGGAAGCTCGATGCTTACTTTACCCGCAGTCGTGGACGATCGTTCATGACAGGCGACCAGATGTGGTTTGCCATGAATAACAACATTCCAAAGCCTGTAGGTCCCATCCAGCCGCTCCAGCTCTCTGAGATGGATCGCACGCAGGCGCCGGAACGCCCCTATCTGGACATGTCGTTCAAAGCTGACAAAGATGGCGAAGTCCGTATGGGCATCGTGATTGAGAACGAGCACCGGTTCTCCCTGCGTTGCGTGAAGGCCGGTGACACGATTGTGGCTGACAACCAGAATGCCTACGTGTGCATGGATCCGGGCTTCCTGGCGGTGAGGCAGTCGGTGGGTACTGCGGATAAGCCCGCTTACGACCTTAAGATCATCGCCCCGAAGCGCGAAATTTCCGTTCGTTTCGACGTGGCACCTCGTCTGATGGGCGCGCGGCTTATGAGCGGAATGTATTTCGAATAAGACCCTGGGGGAGCCTCGCTTTGGACTTCATCTCAATTCTCAGCATATTCGTGCTAGCCTGTTTCGTGGGCTATTACGTCGTCTGGTCGGTCACGCCGGCTCTGCACACGCCGCTGATGGCGGTGACCAACGCGATCTCGTCGGTGATCGTGGTCGGCGCGCTGGTGGCTTCGGCCGCTGCCGGTAGCCCTTCGGCGAAGTGGCTGGGGCTGGGCGCGGTGGTGCTGGCTTCGGTCAACATCTTTGGCGGGTTCGCCGTGACGGCGCGCATGCTGGCGATGTACAAGAAGAAGGAGAAGAAGTGATGGAACACGTCGCTGTCTCTCCTTGGGTGGCGCTGGCCTATCTGGTTTCGGGCGTCCTCTTCATCCTCGCGCTGCGCGGGCTTTCCAGCCCGGCGACGAGCCGTGCGGGCAACCGCTATGGCATGATCGGCATGACCATCGCGGTCGCCACCACGCTGCTGACACACGAGATCGCCAGCTTGCCGGAAATCATCGTGGCGCTGGCCATCGGTGGCGGCATCGGCTTCGTCATCGCCCGCAAGATCGCGATGACCGACATGCCGCAGCTGGTCGCCGCGTTCCACTCGCTGGTCGGCCTTGCCGCCGTCCTGGTGGGCCTTGCCGCCTACCTCAATCCCGATGCCTTCGCGATCATGCTGCCTGACGGCCAGATCAACCCCGTCAGCCGCATCGAGCTAGGCCTTGGCATTGCGATCGGTGCGATCACGTTCTCGGGCTCGGTCATCGCGTTCCTCAAGCTTGCGGGCAAGATGAGCGGATCGCCGATCCTGCTGCCGGGACGCCACGTGCTGAACCTCGGCACGCTGGTGGCGATCATCGGCCTTGTAGCCTACTTCACGCAGAACCAGTCGTCCTGGGTGATCGCGACGATCACGGTTCTCAGCTTCATCATCGGCTTCCTGCTGATCATCCCGATCGGCGGCGCGGACATGCCGGTGGTCGTCTCGATGCTCAACTCGTACTCGGGCTGGGCGGCTGCGGCGATGGGCTTCACGCTGCACAACACCGCGATGATCGTGACCGGCGCGCTGGTCGGTTCCTCGGGCGCGATCCTTTCGTACATCATGTGCAAGGCGATGAACCGCGGGTTCCTTGCGGTTATCGCGGGCGGGTTTGGCGCCGAGGCCACTGCCGCTGGTGGCGCTGCCCGCGAGCAGCGCCCGTGGAAGCGCGGGTCTGCCGAGGATGCGGCCTACATGATGAGGGAAGCCGAGAACGTCATCATCATCCCGGGCTACGGCATGGCCGTATCCCAGGCGCAGCACGCGCTGCGCGAGATGGGCGACGTGCTCAAGAAGGAAGGCGTCAACGTCAAGTACGCCATCCACCCCGTGGCGGGTCGCATGCCCGGACACATGAACGTGCTGCTGGCTGAAGCCAACGTGCCCTATGATGAAGTGTTCGAGCTGGAAGACATCAACAGCGAGTTCGCGCAGGCCGACGTGGCCTTCATCATCGGCGCCAACGACGTGGTCAACCCGGCGGCCAAGACCGACAAGTCCTCGCCGATCTATGGCATGCCGGTGTTCGACGTCGACAAGGCCAAGACGATCTTCTTCGTCAAGCGCTCGATGGGCGGCGTGGGCTATGCCGGCGTCGACAACGACGTGTTCTACATGGACCAGACCATGATGCTCTTGGCTGACGCCAAGAAGATGGTCGAGGATATCGTCAAGGCGCTGCAGCACTGATGCGCAAGGCTGCCGCTGTCATCGCCACGGCCTTGACGCTGGCAGCCTGCTCGCCATCAAAGCTGGCTTATGGAAAGGTCCGCTCGGCGCTCGTCGATGCGGGCCTTTCCGATTCCAACGCTTCGTGCATGGCGGAGCGCATGACCGACCGCCTGAGCATCGGCCAGTTGCAGCGGTTGCAGTCGCTTCAGGCACCTAAACGCGGGTTGGCCGATTATGTCGCCACGGTGAAGCGCCTTGGCGATGCCGAACTGCTTGGTGTCACGACAAGCGCCGCAGCGCTCTGTGCAAGCGGTCTGGCGCCAGAGAGGAAGCGTTAGCGGTCTGGACCTCCCCCGCCGCCTTTCGTAAGGCCGGTGCAAACAGGGGCCTGTCATTCAAGCCCGGGGAGTTATCGTTTTGCGCAAGATCGGCCTTATCGGCGGCATGAGCTGGGTTTCGACCCGCACTTATTACGAAGACATCAACCAGCTGGTGCAGGCGCGCACCTCGAAGACGGCCAGCGCGCCGCTGCTGATCGAAAGCCTCGATTTCACCAACCTTATTCGCCTTTCGACGCCGGAGCAGTGGGACCATGCCGCTGAAGTGCTGACCGACAGCGCCCGCAGGCTGGAGCAGGCGGGGGCCACCGCGCTGCTGATCGGCGCCAATTCGATGCACAAGGTCTATGACAAGGTGGTCGACGCAGTGTCGATCCCGGTGATCCATATTGCGGATGCTGTCGGCGCGAAGATGAAGGAAAAGGGCGTAACGAATGCCACGCTGATCGGCACGCGCAACGTCGTGATGGAGAGCTTCTATCGCAAGCGCCTCGTCGCTCATGGCGTGAGCCTGCTGCCACCCGTCGTCGAGGAAGTCGAAGCGATGGACAAGATCATCTATGACGAGTTGATGCTGGGCAAGGCCTCGCGCTCGGCCGAGCGGACGTTCAAGACCATGCTGACCAACATGGGCCAGCGTGGTGCAAAGGGCGCAGTGCTGGCCTGCACCGAACTGGACATGGTTATCGACGTAGACGCGAACGTGCTGCCGATTTTCGATGGTACGCGCATCCACGCGCAGGCCGCAGTTGACTGGATTCTCGGTTGAGCGCAGCGTGATCGAGGGCCGCGCTTCTTATGCCAGCGACCCTGCGCGCACGCGCGGGCGGGAGTTCGGGCTGGACGACAAGGCCTCGCGCGGGCCGCGCGGCGCGTTCCAGCGCGATCGCGACCGCATCATCCATTCGATCGCGTTCCGCCGGTTGCGCCACAAGACGCAGGTCTTCATTGCGCCGGATGGCGATCATTACCGGGTGCGGCTGACGCATAGCCTTGAGGTGGCGCAGATCGGCCGGGTGATCGCCCGCGCGCTGGGGCTGGACGAAGACCTGACCGAAGCGCTCTGCCTGGCGCACGACATTGGTCATCCGCCGTTCGGCCATGCCGGAGAGGATGCTCTGGAAGAGGCAATGGCCGGGGCAGGCGGCTTCGACCACAACGCCAACACCCTGCGCGTATTGATGCGGCTGGAGAGCCCTTATTGCGGGCACGAAGGCTTGAACCTTTCCTGGGAAACGCTGGAGGGCCTGGCAAAGCACAACGGGCCGATCCTGAAGCCGACCTGGGCTCTGGAGGAACTGGACAGGGCATTCTCTCTGGAACTGTCTTCCTTCGCCTCGCTCGAGGCGCAGGTCGCGGCGATTTCGGACGATATCGCCTATGACAATCACGACATTGATGATGGCCTCAGGGCGGGGTTCCTGTGTCTCGATCAATTGCTCGAACTGCCATCGCTGGCAGAGCAGTGGCGCGCGATCGAGCGTCGGTTTCCCGGTGCACCGCAGGACCGCCTGTTGCGTGAACTTGTGCGTGGACAGATCGGCCGGATGGTCAATGATGTCATCACCACGGCTCGGGCCAACATCGCGGAAACGGGGGTCGTTAGCGTCGAGGACGTGCGCGCGGCTGGGCTTGCGCTGGCCACGTTCTCGCCTGCGATGGGCGAGGAAGAGCGGGCACTCAAGCAGTTCATGTATGACCGGCTCTACCTGCACGAGGAGCAGTGCCAGACGGCAGATCGCGCACGCGGCGTGATCGCGGCGCTGTTCCGGGCCTATGCCGAGGACCCCGTGCAGATGCCCGAAAGCTGGCGCGCCTCGCTTCCCGCTGCGGAACCGGCACGGACGCGGCACATCGCCGACTTCATTTCGGGCATGACCGACCGCTACGCGATAGACAGCTATGCGCGACTGTTCGGTCAGGCGCCGGAGGGCTTGCGCAATGTCTGAGCAGACCCGCGTGGTTCTCGTCGGCGCGACTGGGCTGATCGGTCGTGCGGTCATGGTCGAGGCGGTCGGTCGTCCCGACATCCATCTGGTCGCCGTTGCGCGTCGCGAGGTTCCGCTGCCGCCCGGCGCGCGCATGGAAATGCTGCTGTCTGATACCAGCCATTGGCCTGATGCCATAGCGGCGGGACGCCCGCATACCGTGGTCATTGCGCTGGGCACCACGATCAATGCCGTGGGCGGAAGCCGCCAGGCCTTTCGCGCCGTGGACCATGACCTTGTCCTGGAATGCGCGGCAGCAGCCAAGGCCGCAGGGGCGCGCCAACTTATCGTCGTGTCCTCGGTGGGGGCGCAGTTCTCGTCGAAGAACTTCTACCTTTCTGTAAAGGGCGAGGTCGAAGACAAGCTGGCGAAGCTGCACTTCGATCGGCTCGACGTAATCCGGCCCGGACTTTTGCGCGGCAAGCGCGATGGTTCACCCAGGCCCGCCGAAAGGATCGGCATGATCCTCAGCCCGCTGACAGACCTTCTGATGCTCGGCAGCTTGCGCAAGTATCGTTCCGCCAAGGCCAGCGACGTGGCGAAAGTGATCCTGAAGCTGGCTGGCACGAAGCAGCATGGGCGTGTGGTGCACCAGCACGACGAGATGCAGCGCATCCTGCGCAGGGGATAAGCTGGTCTCACTCCGGTTGACTTCCTGCTGCACTGCAACGATGAGGAAGCGTCGCTGATCGCGCGGGAGAGCTCTCTCGATTCGTTCAGGGTCGAGAGACGCCGAAGGAGCAACCGCCCCGGAATCTCTCAGGCAAATGGACCGCGTTGGTCGATAGCGACACTCTGGAAAGTGCCGCTTCCCGCAAAGGGAAGGGCCGCCGAAGGGGTAACCCCATCCAATCCCGTCTGGAGAGGCGGGCGGGGGAAAGCTCTCAGGTTTCCGTGACAGAGGGGGCGCCGCATGGCGTCTGAACTGCACGGGACTGATATTTGTGAGCGACACATACAATACCTCTGGCAATAACTCTGGCGATATTTCCGATATCGACCCTGACGTACCTGTCGGCCCGCTGACCTTGCCGCTTGATGCGTGGCACCGTGCGCGCGGTGGACGGATGGTCGATTTCGCGGGCTACTGGATGCCGGTCCAGTTCGAAGGGATCATCGCCGAACACCTCTGGACGCGGACGAGCGCCGGGTTCTTCGATGTTTCGCACATGGGGCAGCTTTATGTTTCGGGTGAGGGTGCTGAGGCGGCGCTGGAAGCAGTCCTGCCGATCGACCTTTCAACGCTGCCTGTGGGCGGCGTGCGCTACTCGCTTCTGCTCAACGAGGATGGCGGGATTCTCGATGACCTGATGGTCACGCGCTGGGGCACCGGCTTCTACCTCGTCGTCAACGGCGCGACCAAGTGGGACGACATTGGCCACCTGCGCGAGCACTTGCCCGATGCCGTAAGCCTGAACCACCTTGAGGACAGCGCGCTGTTTGCCTTGCAGGGGCCGAAGGCGTTCGAAGCGCTGGAACGGCTGGTTACGGGCGAATACTCGCTCTCGGCGCTCACTTTCATGCGTGGCGGGCAGTTCAAGCTTGGCGGCGTCGACGCATGGATCAGCCGCTCGGGCTATACCGGCGAGGATGGATTCGAGATCGCGGTCCCGGCCGAAAGCGCCGCTGAACTTGCCGATCTGATTTGCGGTCAACCGCAAGTAAAACCGATCGGCCTTGGCGCACGCGACAGTCTGCGGCTTGAGGCCGGGCTGCCGCTCTACGGCCACGACATGACCGAGACGGTGGATCCGGTCAGCGCCGACCTGCTGTTCGGGATCAACAAGCGCCGCCGCATCGAAGGTGGTTTCATCGGTGCGGACAGGGTGCTGCCGCGCATCGCCACTGGTGCTGCCAACCGCCGTGTGGGCCTCGCCATCGACGGCCGCATGGCCGCGCGTGAGGGCGCCAAGGTGCTTTCGGGCGAAACCGAAGTTGGCACCGTCACCTCCGGCGGTTTCTCGCCCAGCCTCGAGCGTCCCATCGCCATGGCTTATGTGCCGGTCGATCTTGCCGCTGCCGGCACTCCGCTTTCCATCGACGTTCGTGGCCGCAAGCTTGCTGCCAGCGTCGTGCCCATGCCTTTCGTTCCCCATCGCTACCATCGCAAAGGAGCCGCCTGATGACCCGCTATTTCACCAAGGACCACGAATGGATCGCGGTTGAAGGCGATGAAGCAACGGTCGGGATCACCGACTATGCCCAGAGCCAGCTGGGCGACATCACCTTCGTGGAACTGCCCGGTGCAGGCAGTGAGGTGGGCAAGGGCGACAGCGCCTCTGTTGTCGACAGCGTCAAGGCAGCGTCGGACGTCTATGCCCCGGTTTCGGGCACCGTCACGGTTGCCAATGCCGCCCTCGAAGAACAGCCGGAGCTGGTCAACTCCGACCCCGAAGGTGAAGGCTGGCTATGGAAGATGACCCTTTCCGAAGCCGCCGAACTCGATGGCCTGATGGACGAGGCCTCCTACCAGGCCTACGTCGCGGAGCTTTGATCCTATGCGCTATCTTCCCCTGACCGACGCCGACCGGAGCGCGATGCTTTCGGTCATCGGTGCCGGCTCGATCGACGAACTATTCGCCGACGTGCCTGCCGAAGCGCGTCTCTCTGCGCCCATTGCGGGCCTGCCGAACCACGCCAGCGAAATGACGGTCGAGCGTCACATGGCGCGACTTTCGGCAGACAATACGACCGCCGGATCTGTGCCATTCTTCCTCGGTGCCGGTGCCTATCGCCACCATGTGCCGGCCACCGTCGATCACATGATCCAGCGCGGCGAGTTCCTGACCGCGTACACGCCCTATCAGCCGGAAATCGCGCAGGGCACGCTGCAAGTCCTGTTCGAATTCCAAACCCAGGTCGCACGGCTCTTCGGCACGGACGTAGCCAACGCCTCGCTGTACGACGGCTCTACCGCGTGCTGGGAAGCGATCGCGATGGCTGGGCGCATCACAAAGCGCGGCAAAGCGATCCTCTCGGGCGGGCTTCATCCCCACTACGTCGAAACCGCGCGCACGATGGCGAAGTTCACGGGTGACGTTCTCGACACCACCGCTCCCGATCTTGCGACGGCTCCGGACGATGATGCACTGATTGCAAAGATCGATGTCGAAACGTCATGCGTCGTTGTGCAGTACCCGGATATTCTGGGCCGCATACCTGATCTGGCAAAGATTGCAGCCGCCGCGCAAGGCGCAGGCGCGCTGCTGATCGCCGTTGTGACCGAACCGGTTGCGCTTGGCGTGCTGCAGAGCCCGGGTAGCCTGGGCGCGGACATTGTCGTGGGCGAGGGTCAGTCGCTCGGGGTCGGCCTGCAATTTGGCGGCCCCTACCTTGGCCTGTTCGGATGCCGCGAAAAGTATCTGCGCCAGATCCCAGGCCGTCTCTGTGGCGAGACGGTCGATGCCGATGGCAAGCGCGGGTTCGTGCTTACGCTGTCTACGCGCGAACAGCACATTCGCCGCGAGAAGGCGACCAGCAACATCTGCACAAACTCCGGTCTGTGCGCGTTGGCTTTCTCGATCCACATGACCCTGCTGGGCGGTTCGGGCCTGTCAGACATGGCGAAGTTGAGCCACCTTGCCGCACGCAAGACCGCCGCTGCGCTGGCCGAAGTCCCGGGCGTGGAGGTGGTGAACAGACACTACTTCAATGAATTCACCGTGACCCTGCCGCGCGATGCGCGCCAGATCGTGCGCGAACTTGCTGACCGCCAGGTACTTGGCGGCATCTCGCTCGGCCGGCTCTACCCGCAGGAAGAGAGCCTCGCTAACGGCATGGTCGTGGCCGCCACCGAATGCACGACGGATGAAGACATCGCTGCGCTGGTCGCGGCGCTGAAGGAGGTGCTGGCATGAACGCGATCAACCCCACCGGATGGCGTCCCTCGATGGGCGAGAATGCGCCCGACAACGGTATCCAGACCTTCACCGGCAATCGCGCGCTGCAGCTGGAGGAAGCGCTCCTGTTCGAACTCGGCAATGCCGATCGCTCGGGCGTGGACTTTCCAGCAACAGACGGGATCGATCTCTCGGCATTGGGGCCAATGGCCCGTGCCGAACGTCCCGATCTGCCGGGGCTGTCGGAGCCGGAAACGGTGCGTCATTATACGCGCCTCTCGCGCCAGAACTATGCGATCGATCTTGGTCTTTTCCCGCTCGGCTCGTGCACGATGAAGCACAATCCGCGACTGGACGAGAAGGTGGCGCGCATGCCCGGCTTTGCCGACGTGCACCCGCTGCAGCCAGTCCAAACAGTGCAGGGCGCGCTCGGCGTTATCAACGAACTGGCGCATTGGCTGATCGAGCTGACAGGCATGCATGGCGTCGCAATGACGCCCAAGGCCGGGGCTCACGGCGAACTCTGCGGGCTGCTCTGCATCCGTGCCGCGCTGGAAGCCAAGGGCGATCCGCGTGATGTCATCCTTGTGCCGGAAAGCGCGCACGGCACCAATCCCGCAACGGCGGCCTTCGCCGGGTTCAAGGTCGAAAACATCCCGGCCACTCCGGATGGCCGTGTCGATACCGCCGCGCTGACCGCGCGGCTTGGTCCCGATGTGGCGGGCGTGATGATCACCAACCCCAACACCTGCGGGTTGTTCGAGCGTGACCTGAAGATCATTGCCGACGTGGTTCACGCCGCTGGCGGCTACGTCTATTGTGATGGGGCGAACTTCAACGCCATCGTCGGGCGCGTGCGTCCCGGTGATCTTGGCGTCGACGCCATGCACATCAACCTGCACAAGACCTTCTCCACCCCGCACGGTGGTGGCGGTCCGGGTTCGGGGCCGGTGGTTCTGTCCGAAGCGCTTTCGCCATTTGGTCCGCTGCCATTTACCGCGAGGCAGGCCGATGGTTCGATCAAGCTCATCGAGGAAGAGCAGGCGCATCAGGAGCACCCGCAAGCATTCGGCCGGATGTGCGCATTCCATGGCCAGATGGGCATGTACACCCGCGCCCTTGCCTACATTCTCAGCCACGGCGCGGATGGCTTGCGGCAGGTCTCGGGTGATGCGGTGCTGAACGCCAATTACGTTCTGCGCAGCCTTGATGACGTGCTTGATGCGCCCTTCGGTGGCGCCGGACCATGCATGCATGAAGCGCTGTTCTCGGACGATGGCTTTGCTGAAGGCTTCTCGACCAACGATCTCGCCAAGGGTCTGATCGACGAGGGCTATCACCCGATGACGGTCTACTTCCCGCTGGTCGTCCACGGAGCCATGCTCGTGGAGCCGACCGAGACCGAAAGCAAGGCTGGGCTTGACCAGTTCATTGGCGCGATGCGATCCTTGGCACAGCGGGCCAAGGCAGGGGATGAGCTGCTGAAGTCCGCGCCGCATTTGGCTCCGCGGCGTCGTCTCGACGAGACACTTGCAGCGCGAAAGCCCAAGCTGGTCTTCAAGGACTGAGGATACGAAAAGGGCCGCCCCGGAAATCCGGAGCGGCCCTTTTTCTCAACCACAAGACCGATCAGTTGATCGCTTCTTCGGTTTCATTGGCTGCCGACTTCAGGTCGTCGCCCGCACCGCGCACGGTGTTGCAGGCAGTGGCGCCGAGCAGAAGACCACCCATCATGGTGGCAAATACGAACTTGCGGATCATGGCTTACACCTTTCGAACTTTGGGGTGAGGCGGGGGAACCTCACGATCTGGACAAGAGGCGAAACGCCGCAATTGCGGCGCGGTTCCATCATGCAGCCAGAGGGGCACGTTCCCGAGCGCGGGCCAAGAGATGTTCGCGCCAGGCAATCAGGAGGCTTGCCCCGATGATGATCGGCGCGCCCAGCCAGGTGGTTGCCGGCGGAAGGTGATTGAAGATCAGCCAACCCCAGAACGTCGCCCATGCCAGTTGGATGTAGTCAACCACGATGACGCTCGACACCGAGCCGAAGCGGAGCGAAGCAGTCATCGCAATCTGTGCGAACAGCCCGGAGATACCGATCCCTGCCAGCATCGCCCAGCCAACGGCGTCATGGCCAAGATCCTGTCCGATCAATCCAAGCGCCAGAACGGGGGCACTGAAAGCCGAGAAGTAGAACACGACCGTAATCGGTTCCTCGGTGCGGCCAAGATCGCGGACTTGGATGGTCACCAGCGCGACCATGAAGGCGGCGCCAATGCCAACCGCAACGCCGAACGGCGGCAGGCTGGTAGTGTCGGGCCCAGCAATGACCACGACCCCGAGCAGGCCCATTATGACCGCAGTCCAGCGCCACGGACCGACCTTTTCCTTGAGGAACAACGCAGAAAGGATCACGGCGAAGATCGGCGTCGTGAAGCCCAGTATGGTCGCTTCGGCCAGGGGCAGCAGCCTGACCACGCCCAGAGTCAGGAACATGCCTGTCCCGCCGATCAACGCGCGCCGGGCGTGAATCCAGGGGCGCTGCGTCCTCAACCGCCCGATCTGCCCGCGCGCCGCCAGCCACCCGAAGATCGATAGCGCCGGCAGGGCTTGCCGGAAGAAAAGCGTTTCGGGCAGCGCTATGTTTCGCTCGCCAGTGAGCTTGACCAGCAGCAGCATGACCGAGAACAGAACCGTCGCGACCAGTCGCAGGCCGAGGGCCAGCATGGGGCGATCGTGGGCACTGGACATCGCTTTTGCCATGCTCGGGCCATAGGCCATTGCCCCTTGCGATCAACCCCCTCGTTGCCCATCTGGCGAGCAATGGAAGACTGGTTCCCGCATATCTGGCAATATCACTTCGCCGCCGGCGCGCTGGCGCTCGCTGTCGCGACAACATCGGTCTGGGCTGAGCGTCGGCGCTTGCGCCGCGTAAATCTTGACGCGGTGGGCTTCATGCCGTGGACCGTGATCTATTTGATCGCGTTTCTGGCAGCGTGCGTATTCCTCGGCCTGGCCGCGAGAGAATGGTTCGCGGCCTGATCCGATGTCAGAGGCAGGCTTCCAGGTAGGCTTGGTCAAAGCCGAACTGACGTGCCTTTTCGAGCGTGTAGGGGCGCAGGCCTGACGGTCGGAATTCGCCAATGATCTTGCCTTCTTCGGTCTCGTCCAGATACTCGAACTTGAACAGTTCCTGGGTCACGATCACGTCGCCTTCCATCCCGATCACTTCGGTGATGTTGGTAGTGCGACGCGAACCGTCCCGCAGGCGCTTGACCTGAACGATGATGTCGACCGATTCCGCGATCTGGCGGCTGATGGCTTCCTTGGGAATCTTGATGTCGCCCATCAGGATCATGTTTTCCATACGTCCCAGACATTCGCGCGGGGAGTTGGCGTGAAGCGTGCACATCGAGCCATCGTGGCCCGTGTTCATCGCCGCGAGCAGATCGAAGCACTCTGCGCCGCGAATTTCGCCGAGGATGATGCGGTCAGGGCGCATACGCAGGGCGTTCTTCACCAGGTCGCCGATGGTGATTGCGCCCTGGCCTTCAAGGTTCGGCGGGCGCGTTTCGAGCGGCAGCCAGTGCGGCTGCTGCAGGCGAAGTTCGGCGGCGTCTTCGATGGTCAGCACGCGCTCGCCGGGGTCGATCATCTTTGACAGGGCGTTGAGCATGGTCGTCTTGCCCGAACCGGTACCGCCCGAGATGACGATGTTCATGCGACAGGCACCCGCGATCTTCAGCGCAGTGCACATCTTGTCCGACATCGAACCGAAATCGCGCAGCATGTCGAGCGTGATCGGCTTTTCGGAAAACTTACGGATCGAGATGGCCGTGCCACGCAGCGACAGCGGCGGAACGATCACGTTGACGCGGCTACCGTCCTTGAGGCGGGCGTCGGCCAGGGGCGTCGTCTGGTCAACGCGGCGGCCGACCTGGTTGACGATGCGCTGCGCGATCTGGAACAGGTGGCTTTCATCGCGGAAGCGGATCGGGGCGAGCTGGAGCTTGCCCTTCTTTTCAATGTAGGTCTGCTCCGGGCCGTTGACCATGATGTCCGACACGTCAGGGTCGTTGAGCAGCTCTTCCAGCGGCCCGAAGCCGAGCAACTCGTCGATCAGCACCTTCTCCAGCGCGAACTGTTCACGCCGGTTCAGGGTGACCTTGAGTTCGGCCAGCACTTCCAGGATGATCGGGCGAAATTCTTCGGAAAGCTCGTCCTTGGTCAGCGTGGCCGCCGCTTCGGGATCGACGCGCTCGAGCAGGCGCGGCAGCACCTGTTCCTTGATCTTGTGAACCGAAGCCTCGAAGCCCTCGGCCTGATAGTTGCCTTCGTTTACGCCGTTCGCACGGTCGGCAAGGCGGGTGAGGGCATCAGCCTTGAGCGATGCGGCGTTGATCGGGGTATCAACTGGATCGAGCGGTGGCAGGGGCGGGAACTGATCACCGCCCATGGGCATCGGCACTGCCGTCGGTGCTGCGGGCACGGGCGCAGATTCGCCGCTGCGCATCGGCCGGGCAACACCAAACGAGGGGCGGCTCCCGCCCGGACTGCTCGAAATCCCGCTCTTCCGCCCGAAAGCGCTCATCTTGTATGTCCTGTTTCCGTATCAACCGGGCGCCCACCGTCACCCGACGTCCAGCAACCGTTTACGATCGAACCTTTAAAACCTTCCTAACCTTCAACTGGCGAAGGATGGGCTATCAATGAAAAGTGCGGACTGGTCAGGCTACAGGTCCCGTACACAATTTCTTAACCAAGAGTTGGGAGTATGCCGTATCACTTTGGTTCTTAGCGAAGGTTAATCGATGCTCGACGGAAACGCGGGTGCGATGAAGGAACGTTGGCGTTCGGCAGCGTCGATTCTCGGGTCCGGAAAGCTCGGCAAAGTTGCAAGCACCATTCGCCGTCACGAATTCGTGCAGGAGTTTCCCGGGCTCTGGTTCCTGACCTGGATCTTGCTGCCCAATCTCTGCGCTATCGCGATGTGGCCGATCGGCGGCCCGACGATTGCCTTGCCGATGTTAATCTTCGGTTGTTTGGGCTACTATGCATGCAGTTGGCAGCGGGGCTGGGCAAAGGCGGTTGCCGCAATGGTCTCGGTTGTCGGAACGACGGCTGCCTATGTCAGCACATCCTTCAACCTTTCGTTCTTCGACGTCTCGCCAGCCTTGGAGTTCGCCAAAGAAGTCCGGCCGTTTGAATCGCCGGAATATATACTCGCAACTATTGCAGTGGTGGTGGCGATAGTCGCGGCGGCAAAGCTTTCGACCAAGGCGCCAAAACCCCAAGGGCGGTTGCAGTGGTTCTCCGCATTCGGTTCGCTGATGATCATGATCAGTGCCGACGGCTTTGCGACGGCCGATACGCGGGGAAGCTACAAGCGGTTGCCACCGAGCGACACTCCGATCGATTCCGCTGTCCTGCAGACGCGTCTGTCGCCGTCCACCCTCACTGCCCGCAACCTTGTCATCATCTTGGTGGAATCGCTAGGCGAACCGACCGATCCATACGACCGGAAGCTGTGGGAGAAAAGCTGGCTGCGTCCGGAATGGAACCAGCGTTACGCCGTTTCTTCAGGCTCGAGCCTATATTACGGCTCCACAACGAATGCCGAACTGCGCGAATTGTGCGGTATCTGGATTCATTACACCGACTACGATTTCAAGCATTCGAATTGCCTGCCGAAGAAGTTTGCCAAGGCTGGCTTCGAGACCACCGCGATCCATTCGTTCCAAGGCAGTTTCTTCGAGCGCGAGCAGTGGTATCCCCTGCTGGGTTTTCAGAAGCGCATGTTTGCCGATGACCTGCTCGCGCAGAAAGGCATTGCTCCGTGCGAGGGTGTGTTCCCGGGTGCTTGCGACCGCGATGTTCCGCAGCTTATCAAGCAGAAGCTCCAGCAGGAGCCGGATCAGCGGAAACTGGTTTATTGGCTCACGGTCAATTCCCACCTTCCGGTCGGATCAAAGGACAGCCTGCATACGAAAGCTTGCAAACTCGGTACCGAGGAATGGCGGTCGCAATTCCCGATGCTGTGCCGGCTCTACACGGTGCATGCGGAACTGTCAGACGCGCTTACCCGGACGATCCTTGCTGGCGACATGCCAGAGACTGACATTCTGATCATTGGGGACCACATGCCTCCTTTCTTCCAGCGTACGATCAGAACCCGCTTCGATACGGGGCGCGTGCCTTGGGTCTACCTCCGGGATCGTCGTGCAGCCGCAGTCGCTCTTGCACCCAAGGCTTCTTTGCCTACCTGACGTTGAACACAGCGTGGAACGGATCGCCGTAATTGCGCTGGCGTCGCAAAATGGCAGTCTCTATTGGTCGGGCTTGTTCAACTCAGGGTCCGCCCTGTTCAGAGATTTGGCGTTGCAGGATAGTCACAGGTCCGGATTGCTCTTTGCCCTTGGCGGTTTTGCTCTACTTTCGCTGGGCGATGTGCTGGTTAAGAGCATGGCAGGCGCGTGGCCCGGTACCGCAATCGCAGCCTTGCGCTATGTGTTCGGAGCGCTGGGGCTCGGCATTATCCTGCTCGTTCGCGAGGGGCCCCGGGGTTTTGCCTTCCCGAAACTGCGCTGGCAGGTTCTGCGTGGCTTGAGCGTGGCTATGTCGGCCGTAAGCTTCTTCAGCGCTGTCCACCTGATGCCCATCGGTGAAGCAACGGCCATTTCCTTTACCAGCCCGATGATTACGGCCCTTCTTTCCGCGATCCTGTTGGGCGAGCCGATGCGCAAGGAAACCTGGATCGCCACCGTGGTGGCGTTTTCAGGGGTGCTGGTGATCCTGCGGCCCAATCTTTCAATGCTGGGTCCGGTTGCACTGCTACCGGTAGTCGCGGCAAGCGGCATGGCCCTGCTCATGGTTGCCAACCGCAAGGTTGCCGGTACGGGCAGCCTGCTGTCGATGCAGTTCAATGTGGCGCTGATCGGCGCTGGTTTCCTGTGCCTGGGCACGTGGGCGGGCCACGAAAGCGGCATCCACTTCTTCCAGGTTCCTGCGCTGCCAATGCCTGTCCTCATCAAGTGTGCGGTCATCGCGATCTCGGCGAGCTGCGCTCACGCCCTGATCTACGTTGCGACTACGCGGGCCGGACCGGCCTCGATTGCACCGATGACTTATGTCCAGCTTCTGCTTGCCGGCACGTTCGGGTGGGTCCTCTTCGGTGAGCGGCCGGATCTCGTGGCAGCTTTCGGAGCGTTGGTCATCGTTGGCGCGGGACTTTACCTGTGGCGCGCTGGCAAGCCGCCTTCAGAACCGGCCATGACCGATTGATGGACGCGCTTGCCAAGCCCTGCTGGCTTTGCGGGCGGCGCTTGGGGAAGCGCGTGGAGTTCCATCATCCCGTACCCAAGAGCCGGGGCGGGCGGCAGACCGAAGCGGTCCACCCGATCTGTCACCGGACGCTTCACGCAACGTTTTCGAACGGGGAACTAGGGCGTTTCGGCGCAGACCGGGAGGCTCTCATAGCCAATCCCGACATTGCCCGGTTTCTGGTGTGGATTGCGGACAAAGACCCGGATTTTCACGCGCCCACTGCGGCGAGAAAGCGCTAGAGCACGTCGAGCAGAGGCTTGAGGTCGCTCAACAGCGCTGACGGGCGGTCCTTCTCGAGAAGCTGGGCATCGGTTCCCATTATGCCCGTCGCAAGCCCGATCGAATGTGCGCCGACGGCATTTGCCATCCGCATTTCCAGTGCCGGATCGTCGCCAATCACGACAACACTTTTCGCTGCGCTTTGCGGCAGGCCCATGATCGTCAGTGCCGTCTCGAACGCGATCTTCGAAGGCTTGCCGAGGATACGGGGGCGTTTGCGCGTCATTGCCGTGAGCATGGCATTGATCGGAAAGCTGGCGCCGATTGCCCGGCCATTTTCCGTGGCGAAGAAGGGCACATTGCTGGCCGTGAACAGCCGTGCACCGTTCCACAATGAATGGCAGGCAGCCTCAAGAGCGGCAAAGTCAAACTCTCGGAACCAGCCGGTGTAAACTGCCTCGACACCTTCGGCCTCTTCGGACGGACCGACCACATGGAGGCCTGCATCCGAAAGCGGTGCGGCACAACCGGCATTGCCGAGAACCCGCACTTTGCTCACCCCGTTCTTCGAAAGCCATACGGCCGCCGACGATGATGGTGTCAACATCTGGTCATCGTCCACCGGAAAGCCTGCGTTTCGCAGCGAGTTTGCGTAGGCGGCCGGCGGCTTGGCTGTGCCGTTGGTAAAGACGACGAACGGCTTCCCGCTATCCTTCAGCGCGCCCAGCACCTCGATTGCGTGCGGCAGCGCGCGGTGCCCTCCGCTCTTGGAGTTCCCCAGCGCAATCGTGCCGTCCATGTCGAAAATGAAGCCGGCTGCATCGCGCAGGCGAGCCTTGAAATCCGAGGTCAATGTCAAAGCGCAGCTCCCGCATGAAGGGCTAAACGGAAAGAGCCGCGCTCGATCACGATGTCGCGTGCATCGGGCTTGGCGGCAAGCTTGCGTAGCAGCGAGAGGATCGGGGTGACCTTTGGCGAATAAGTGGCACGCGATGGTCCCGCGGCAAGCATCGCATCGACCTGCTCGGCTGGCATTACCGCGCGCAAAAGGAATTCCTCGTCTGGCATGTCGTAGCCAAACTGGCGGCGAAGATCCCCCAGAGCAGGGAAGTTTGGCTCCTTCTCCAGCTCGCGCGAGCGTGGCCGGTCCATGATCGTGGCGAGCACCTCGCGGTCGACCGGTGAAGTGGGCTTGCCGAACTTGCCCATGCAGTAGCGAATCACCTGATCCGAAACTTGAGCGTAACGCCGCTCACCAATCACGTTGAACAGGGCTTGCGTCATGACCATCTGCGGAAATGGCGTGACCATGATCGGAAAGCCAAGGTCGGCTCGGACCTGACCGGTTTCCTCGATCACGGCATTCATCCGGTCCGAGAGGCCAAGCTCCTCGAGCTGACGTGCGATGGTGGTCATCACTCCGCCTGCGATCTGGTGACGAAGGAAGCTGGCGTCGAAGTTCTGCGGTGTGCCCGGTGGCAGGCCCTCGGCCAGCGCGACGCTTTGCCAGTAGGCGGTCAGGCGCTTGAGCGCGGCCTTGTCGACACCGACAGAGAAGCCTGCTTCTTCGAGGTTGGCGACCGTACGGTTTGCTTCGGGTAGCGACGAGCCATCACCGCCTGGACCGACGCCAACGTGAATGGCCGAAATGCCGAGCTTGGCGGCTTCGAGACTCGCCAACATGCCTTGGCCCACCGTGGTGTGCGCGTGGATCTCGAGCGGGCGATTGCCGATCACGGCCTTCACTGCCGGGACAAGCGTGCGCGCACGGTCCATAGATAGCAGGCCTGCCGGGTCCTTGATGTAGAACAGGTCGATGTTCGGGCTCTGCCCCACCGCGCGGGCAAAATCGGCGTAGAACTGGTCTGTGTGTATTTCGGAAAGCGTGAAGGTGAGGGCTGCCATGACCTCGGCGTTGCCCTCTTCCTTCACCAGCTTTGCCGCCTCGATCACCGCGGGCACTTCGTGCATCGGGTCAAGCAGGACAAAGCGCCCGACCCCGTTGGCCTGCAAGGCGCGGTATACAAGGCGCATGAACTCGGGATCCGCCTGCTGCCAGGCAATGAACCGCAGGCCGGTGGTGATGAACTGAAGCGGCGTTGTCGGCATGGAAGCCGACATGCGGCGGAGACGCTCCCAGGGATTGTTCTGGAAGTAGCGCACCGCCACGGCCATGTGGCTCGATGAGGTGAAGTCAATCGCCCTGAATCCGCACGCTTCAGTCAGCGCAGCAGCTTGCAGCATGTGTGCGGTGTTGAGGCCGGTCGCGCCCCACAGGCTCTGGTTGCCGTCGCGCATGGTGACGTCGACGAGACGGATCTCGGTCATTGGGCAAGTCCCGCGAGGAAGCCGGTATCGACGCCGCCAGCGATAAAGCGCGGATCGGCGACGATACGGCGGTGGAGTGAAGCGGTGGTTGGCAGTCCTTCGATGTGAAGCGAGCGCAGCGCGTCGGAGAGCCGTGTCACGGCCTGTTCGCGCGTATCGCCGTGCACAATCAGCTTGCCCATCAGCGAATCGTAGAACGGTGGCACCTCGCCCCCGATGCCGATGTGAGTGTCGACACGAATACCCTCGCCGGCCGGCCACGCGGCGCGGACTGCACGTCCGGGCGACGGGCGGAAATCGGCGTCCGGGTCCTCGGCATTGATGCGTACTTCGATAGCATGGCCGTGCGGACGCACCATCGCCTGCGTGAGGGACAGCGGCTTGCCCATGGCAACCAGCAATTGCTGCTCGACAAGATCGACGCCGGTAATTGCCTCGGTCACCGGGTGTTCGACCTGGATGCGTGCGTTCAGTTCAAGGAAGTAGAACGAGAAGTCCTCGGCATCGACAAGGAACTCGGCCGTTCCCGCGCCGCGATAGCCGATGTGTCGGGCGAGCCGTACGGCCGCCTGTTCGATACCTTCACGGGCCTCTGGGGGCATGGCCGGGGCAGGTGCTTCCTCTACCAGCTTCTGGAAGCGGCGCTGGATCGAGCAATCGCGCGTACCAAGGTGGATGGCCTGCGTGCCATCGCCAAGAAGCTGCACTTCGACGTGGCGCCCCCGCGCGACGAACCGCTCGACATAGACTGCTGCATTGCCGAAAGCGGCCTGCGCCTCGGCTTGAGCCATGTCGAGAGCGCTGTCGAGATCTTCGGCGCGATCCACGCGGCGCATGCCCTTGCCGCCGCCGCCTGCCACGGCCTTGAGCAGCAGCGGATAGCCCGTCTGCGCTGCGCGAGCGTGCACATGGGCGCGCGTTGCCGCCTCGCCGCCCGGAAGCACCGGAAGCCCGGCTTCAACCGCAAGCGCACGGGCAGCAAGCTTGTCGCCCATGCCTTCGAGTGTCTTGATGTCCGGTCCGACAAAGCGGACGCCTGCGGCCTGCACTGCGCGCGCAAACGCGGCGTTCTCGGACAGAAAACCGTAGCCCGGATGCACCGCGTCGCAGCCTGACTTCACCATCGCGTCAACCACGCCATCGATGGCCAGGTAGCTTTGCGATGATGGCCCGGGGCCAACGATCTGGACATGGTCTGCAAGCTGCGCCGGAAGCGATGCAGCGTCGGCTTCGGAAGCTCCGAGGACGGTTTCGATCCCCATTGCGCGCGCGGTGCGGATCACGCGGAGTGCAATCTCCCCGCGGTTGGCGATGAACAGCTTGTGGATCATCTCAGGTCAGCCGGACCAGAGCTTCGCCCTTGGCGACCAAGGTTCCGTTCGCGACGACGATCGCGGCAATCGTGCCGCTGCGGCCGGCGTGCACCGGGTTCATCAGTTTCATCGTTTCGACGATGCCGATCACTGTTTCGGGGCCGACTTCGTCGCCCGGCTGCACGAACGGCGGCGCTCCGGGCTGTGGGGCATGGTAGAAGGTGCCGGGCAGGGGCGAGCAGATTGCGTTCGGATCGACGACTGCCGCGCTTGCTTCGGTCGAGACTTCGGGTCCCGATCCGGCCCATTGCCATTCCTGGGTCACGCCACCCTGAGCATCTTCGCCTTTGGCCACGCGCAGCCGGAAGCGCCGCGTCGAAAGGTCGAGTTCGCGGTAGCCTGACTTCTCCAGGATCTCGGCGATCTCGGCGATGTCTTCGTGGGTCAGGGGAATGTCGTCGGTCATCATCGGATCAGTTCTTTGCGGCCAGCAATTCACGGGCAGCGGCGATCACCGCACTCGAGAATGCTTCGTCGTTGAAGTGGGAATCGATCGCGGTGACAGACACATGATCGGGCATCACCTGCGCGAGGTACTCGGCGAACGGGCCTGGCACGCTGAGGTCCTGCAGATGTCCGGCTGCGCTATCGTGGCTGGAAAAGCCCCTGAGCGGGGTGAAAACCCGAACCGGCCCCTTGGCTTCGCGCACGTTTGCGGCAAGGTGGTCGGCCAGCTTCTTGAGATCATCCACCTTGGTTCGCACCGCTGTCAGCTGCGGGTTGTGCTGATGGTAGCGGCGGCCGGGGAACTGCACTTCTGCTGCATCGATCGGTCCGCCGATGATGAAATCGGCATTACCCGGTGCCAGGATCGTCGGTATGCCCTTGCGCAGCGCTGCGCGACCGCGATCGGGGCCGGAATCTGCCAGCCCGCCGAAGAGATGGTCGAGGATCTCGGTCTGCGAAAGATCCAGCACCAGCGCCACGTCCTTGTCGGTAGCCAGACCATCAAGGGTCGGCCCGCCCGCGCCAGAGGAGTGGAATACCATGACTTCGCAGCCATCGCTTTCCAGAGCCTGTCGGATGCGCTTCACGCTGACTTCGGTGGTGCCGAGAGTGGTAATCAAGACCAGCGGCTTTTCCGGGCCCTTGTCGCGATCATAGCCTTTGGCCATCCCTGCAACGGCGTTGGCGGCATTGCGGAAGACGTCGCGGCTGATGGTGTTGATGCCCGATATGTCGGTCACCGCGTTCATCATCGCGATGTCCTTCACGCCCATGTATGGCTTGGTGAATCCCGAGGCCATGGTCGAGACGATCAGCTTGGGCAAGCCATAGGGAAAGCTCTGCATCAGTGCCCCGGCAAGCGCCGAGCCCATCGAGCCGCCGACGGCAAGAATGCCCGAGACGGGCGATTTGGCGTCCCATGCGTGGGCTGCTGCGATTGCACCGCCAATCATCGCATCCTGGCACTTGCCTTCGTGGCCAAGTGCCCGGACCTCCTCGATCGTCATGCCGGCGGCCTCCGCAACCATCTCGGGCGAGATTTCCGCACCGCCGACAGTGCGGCGGACGCTGGGATCTAGGTGGACCACGTCAACGCCTGCCGCCTCCAGGGCTGCTCGGGTGAATCGGGCTTCCTCTTCCTTGGTATCCTGCGTGCAGATGAACAGGACGCTTGGCTTCGTCATCGTCAGGTTTTCCTCTCCGTCCCCTATTGCTGCGACAGCGCGGTTGACTTTGCACGGGGGTTTCGTGATTTTGCGTTGCATAAGGTGAAACGCAGAATTTGCCGGAGCAGGATGGATGCTGGAACGCAGGGTCAAGACCGTGCGCGCGCTCGAGCGTGGACTGGACGTGTTGATTGAGGTGCAGACGCGCAAGGCGGCAAGCCTGCACGAACTTCACCAGGCGACGGGGTTGCCCAAAGCGACCTTGCTGCGAATGCTTGTCACCCTTGGGCAAAAAGGGCTGGTTTGGCAGCGTCTGGCAGATGGTGCCTACCTTCCGCATGTCGATCGGATCGAACGCGCGTCTTTCACCTCAGCTGCGCATATTGCCGAAGTCGCTTCTCCACACCTGAAGGCGCTTTCGACAAGGGTGGCTTGGCCGTCCGTGCTGGCCGCCCCGCGGCTTGATCACATGGAGATCCTCGAGACCAACAGCCCGCTTTTCCGGCTGGATTCTGCTATTCTCGGTCCAGTGGGCGTCAAGCTATCCTACATCCATACCGCGACTGGGAGAGCATACTTGGCGGCATGCGGAGATGCCGAGCGCGACTCGATCATCGATCGCCTTCGCCCCGCCAATCCACCTGACGGCAGCGAGGCTGAGCTTCGGCAGATGCTGCAGCAGGTAAAGCAGCGGGGATATGCAACCCGCGATCCGCTGCTGCCCTGGCCAGATCGGTCGAAGCAACTCGTCTTGCGAGACGGGCGACGGTCGATGGCTGTACCGATCATGGTGGGTGGATCGCCAATAGCAACCATCAACGTGACCTGGCCGGGCAGGCGGGGAGCGGACGAAGCAGTTGTCCAGAGACATCTGGAAGCTTTGAAGGCAACTGCGCGAGCAATCGCGGCGGCGCTCGAAGCCAACCCAAACTAGGTTTCACTCCGTGAAATCGGTTTGTCCAACTGATTAATTTGTGACGCTGGATCGGTGATGATCGTCTCATAGGGAGAAAATGCCGATGCGCCAGTGGGTGATAGCCGCAGGCTCTACGTCGCTGAATGATCTGCGGCTGGACGAGACCGACATTCCGCAGCCCGGTCCGGGCGAAGTGCTGGTGCGCGTTCGTGCGTGCTCGCTGAACTACCGCGACCAGATCATTCCGCTCGGCTTCTACATGGGCGGTGTCGTACAGCAGGATACCGTACCGCTTTCCGACGGCGCCGGCGAGATTGCCGCGGTGGGCGAGGGCGTTGCCTCGCTCAAGGTGGGTGACCGCGTGGCCGGTATATTCTTCCAGGACTGGATGGACGGCCCGCCCAACCCCGGCATGGGCGCAGCCCTTGGCGCACCGCCTGCGCCGGGCATGCTGCAGGATTATGTTGTCCTGCCCGAGCATGGCGTTGTCCCGCTGGCTGAAACCTTGGACTTCACGCAGGCGGCCTGTCTGCCCTGCGCCGGTGTCACAGCGTGGAACGCCCTCATGGAGGGACCGCGCCCGGTAAAGGCGGGGGACACCGTCCTGGTTCTTGGCACCGGGGGCGTCTCTCTCCTGGCGCTGCAGATTGCCAAGGCGGCAGGTGCCACCGTCATCGCCACTTCGTCCTCGGACGAGAAGCTCGAGCGGGTGAAAGCGCTGGGTGTCGATCATGTGATCAATTACCGCACCACGCCCGAGTGGGGTGCCGAAGCAGCACGGCTCGCTGGTGGCGGCGTTGACAAGGTCGTCGAGGTGGGAGGCGCAGGTACGCTCAAGCAATCCATCGCCGCGGTCGGCTTCGCGGGCGAAATCGCCCTGATCGGCGTGCTGACGCGCGAGGGCGACACCAACCCGCACGGCCTGATGTTCAAGGGGGCCTCGATCCGCGGCATTTTCGTCGGTTCCAAAGGCATGGCCGAGCGCCTGAATGCCTTCATTGACCAGCATGGGATCGAGCCCGTGGTCGACAAGGTATTCCCCATCGAGAAGGCCCGCGACGCTTACGCTTACCAGTCATCGGCAGGCTTGTTCGGCAAGGTCGCAATCACGCTTTAGCAGCATTTGGTACGCTTCCGTCCGCCAGAGGCGGGGCGTGCGGAGAGGACAGAAATGGCAAGGATGCTCGGCTTCGGCCAGCCGTTCGGCGGCGTCATGCAGACCGCGTTCGTGGTCGAGGATGTCCGCGCGTCGATCGCGCACTTCCAGAAGGATTGCGCCGCCGGGCCGTTCTTCCTGCTCGACCATTTTCTCGGTCCCGACCAGTTTTATCGGGGCGCGCCATCGAACGCAGATGTCACGATCGCGATGGGCTTCATCGGTCACATGCAGGTCGAACTGATACAGCCTCTCGACGGCAACCCGTCCGTTTACCGCGAAACCATCGAGAAGAGCGGCTACGGCTTCCACCACTTCGGCATCGCCTGCGAGGACGTAGAGGCTGAACTGCCCGGCTATCTCGCACGGGGCTACAAGCTTGCGTTCAAGGCTGCTGTGCCGACAGGCGGCAGCGTCGCCTATCTGGAAGGCGGGAATGCTGCGGCACCGGGCTTTCTTGAACTGATCCCGGCCACGCCCGGGATGGACGCGCATTTCACGGCAATGTGGCAGGCTTCGCAAGGGTGGGATGGCGCCGACCCGGTCCGTCCATTCATCTGAACCATAACAACGATAGCAGGGACGGGAGATCGGGATGAAGGGCACACAGGCAAGAGGCAGCGGCTATCAGGTGTGGGTTACCGCGCTCCTCAGCCTCAATTTCGGCATCCTGTTCTTTGACCGGAACGCGCTCAACTTCCTGATGCCGTTCGTCCAGCCGGACCTGCAATTGAGCAACACGCAAGTCGGCATGTTCAGCTCGGCCCTGTCGCTCACTTGGGCGCTGTCGGGCCTGTTGGTCGGGCGCATCTCGGACAAGCTGGGGTCGCGCAAGCCCGTGGTTGTAGTGGCGACGGTGGCATTCTGCTTGTGCTCCTTCATCTCTGGCGCCGCCTCTTCGTTTCTGATGCTGCTTGGCGCGCGCCTCTTGATGGGGGCTGCCGAGGGTGGTGTCATGCCGGTCAGCCATTCTATCATTGTTGCCGAGGTCGCCCCTGAGCGCCGCGGCCTTGCCATGGGGGTTGCGCAGAACCTGGGTTCCAATCTGCTCGGTTCGGGACTTGCGCCCTTGCTGTTGGTGCCCGTCGCTGTTGCCGTTGGTTGGAGAACCGGCTTCTACCTGGCTGCGCTCCCCGGACTCGTGACGGCGGCCCTGATCTGGTTCACGCTGCGCGAGCCGCCGGTGGAGGCGCATGACGACACCGCACCCAAAGTCACGCTGCGTGAGGCATTTGGCCATCGCAACGTGATCCTTTGTGCCCTGATCTCGATCCTGCTGGTTTCCTATCTGGTTGTGTGTTGGGCCTTCATGCCGCTGTTCCTGACCAAGGTGCGCGGGTTTGATCCGGACACAATGAGCTGGCTGATGGCAACGCTCGGGATTTCCGCGGGTCTGGGCAGCTTCGCTGTACCGGCGATCTCCGACGTCATTGGCCGCCGCCCGGTGATGATCTTTTTCTCTTTCCTTGGTGTGATCCTGCCCTTGGGTGGCCTTTATTACGAAGGGTCTGCGTGGGTCCTCGCAGCGATCTTCTTCTTCGGCTGGGGCCTCAACGGGCTTTTCCCGATGTTCATGGCCACGATCCCGTCGGAATCGGTCGACCCGCGGTTGACCGCAACGCTCACAGGCGTCGTCATGGGGACAGGCGAGGTGCTCGGCGGGGTTCTGTCCCCGTTCCTCGCCGGAACCTTGGCTGACGCTTACGGTCTTGCTGCCCCGCTGTGGCTGATGCTCGGCTGCACCGTGCTGGCGGGCTTCCTGACACTTGGACTTATCGAATCCGCACCGCGCATCGTTGCGCGGCGCTCCGGCAATGCGATCCCCTCGATCGCCTGACACGACGGAGAAGAACCATGGGTGCGCTTCTCAAATTTCACACTGCTGACGTGGCTCCCCCTGATCGGGCACGATATTGGAACGAGATTGCCGATCGGGCCTTTACGGGCACATTCGTCAACGTGCCGGGAGAAGACTTCGCGGGGAAGATGCTGTCCTGGCGCGTCGGCGAGCTCGACATGATCCGTACGGATTCATCCCACTCGGCAGTAGGGCGCAATCCTCTGCCACAGAATGACGAGCGCCTGATCCTCCACCTTCAATGCCGCGGCAACAGCGAGCATATGCAGGGGCGCAGCGAATGCACACTCCAGCCGGGTGACTTCGTTCTGGCCAGTCCGCACCATCCTTATGCGATCCGCCTCACGGGCCACGAACTGCTTGTGGTCGAGTTTCCGCGAGCGCCTCTGGCCGAGCGTTTTCCGGGCATCGATGATGCGCTGATGCAACGCATGTGCGGCGCGACGCCTGGCGGGCGCGTGTTCCACGATTTCCTGCTTTCGTTGTGGCAGCAGGGCGAGCGCGCCTCAGAGGATCCGGAATGGGAAATCGGTGTCAACGCCGTATTCTATGATCTCGCCGCAATGGCCGTACGCGGGGCGCAGCGTCCTTCAACCGACGCAGGCGAGGCCGACATGCGCCGCCGGGTGCTGGCCATGGTTGCAGCCAACCTCGAGGACCCGGCCCTGCGCACTACGTCCATAGCCGATGCCTGCAGCATATCGGTTCGTACGGTGCAGAACATCTTCGCGGCGATGGGTACTACGCCCACGGCCTACATCCTTGATCAGCGCCTGCGCCGCGCGGCTGACAGGCTGGTGGCCAGACCCGATTCCAGCATAACCGAGATCGCATTCGAGCTGGGCTTCAATGACAGTGCCTACTTCACCCGCTGCTTCCGGCAGCAGTTCGGCGCTGCCCCGCGCGACTGGCGAATGGGCAGAAAGTCACCAGCATGACGTAAGGGAATGCCGCGCAGCAGGACTTTTGCGCGGCAGTCCTGATCAGCTTGCGCGTGAGTGCAAGCGACAAGTTCCGCCAGTGCCTATCAAGCTGGCGAAATTCCGGGGCAGCGGCCCCTTTCGGACATAAACAGGGAGAGGAAAACCATGAGAATAGCATCGGTTTCCATTGCAGCCATGGCGACGGTCCTTGCGGCGCCAGCGTTTGCACAGGATCAGGCTCAGGCCGAAGACAGCGGCGGCGGCATCGCCCAGATTGTCGTGACTGCACAGAAGCGCGCGGAGAACGTCCAGGACGTGCCGATCGCGATTTCCGCATTCAGCGCAGATGCTCTGCAGGAACGTGCCGTCGGCAGCGTTGCGGGTCTTTCGAACATTTCGCCCAACGTCACGCTGGACGCCGGTACGCCGTTCTCGGGTTCGTCGGCGGTTCTCTCGGCCTATATCCGTGGCATCGGCGCGAACGACTTCGCGTTCAACATCGATCCGGGCGTAGGTGTCTATCTCGACGGCGTCTATCTCGCCCGTTCGGTCGGTGCGAACCAGGATCTTCCCGACGTGGAGCGCATCGAAGTGCTCAAGGGCCCGCAGGGCACGCTGTTCGGTCGTAACACCATCGGCGGCGCAATCTCTATCGTCACGCACGATCCGGGCGACGAGTTCCGTTTCAAGGGTGATATCACGACTGGCCGTTTCGGCCTCGTACAGACCCGTGGCACAGCGGACCTGCCGCTGACTGACGGTCTTGCAGCGTCGGTCAGCTTTGCAACCAAGAACCGCGACGGTTACGTCAAGCGCGTTGCGTTCCCCGGCGCGAACAACTTCGCATCTACGCCGATCACCAACTATAAGGCCGCTGGCTACAACAATATCGGCTACGGCAGCGAAGGCGGCGACAACAGCTGGAACCTGCGCGGCAAGCTGCGCTACGACAACAAGTCGAACCTGCGGGTCACCGTTTCGGGTGACTACAGCAACATCGACCAGTCCCAGCTCGCCAATACGCTGATCAAGACGACCCCGGCCGTGTTCGCAGGCACCTACAACTGCGCCATTCAGGGCGTTGTCGTTGGCGATTGCGGTGGTGGTCCGCCCTCGTTTGCGTACATTGGTGGCATCGGCGGCCTGAACAGCATTTTTGACAATCCGACCGTCTTCGGCGTCAACGCCGATGCCAATCCGGCCAACAATCGCCTGCCTTACGACGACCGTTTCGTGTCCAAGGACATCGACGTGTCGTATGCGAACGGCAACAACTACTCGAAGCTGAAGACCTACGGCGGTTCGGGCACCATCGAGTTCGATCTTTCGGACACGATGATGGTCAAGTCGATCACGGCCTATCGCGAACTGCACTGGAACGCCGGCATGGACCTCGACGGTTCGCCGCTGAACTTCCTGCACACCAGCTTCACCATGAACCAGTGGCAGTTCAGCCAGGAACTGCAGCTCAATGGTTCGGCGATGGACAAGAAGCTGAATTACGTTCTGGGCGCATACTTCTTCAAGGAAGCGGGCGACCTTCACGACTACGTGACGTTCGCCGAAGGTCTGCTGCAGGTTGACGGTCCGAACGATCTTTCGACCAAGAATTATGCCTTCTTCGGCCAGATCGACTACCGTCCCACCGAACAGTTCGGCATCACCATCGGCGGTCGCTACACCAAGGAAAACAAGACCTTCGAGGGCTTCCAATCGGATGCCAACGGCCTGACCTACAAGATCCTGAATCAGATCGGCGTGCCGCAGTGCGCCTCGATCAATCCGATCTCCGATGCATGCCGTATCGCTGCCGGTTTCCCCAATCAAGGTCAGCCACTGCGCTACTACGTCGCCGGAACGCAGCGTAAGTCGTTCAGCGATTTCTCGCCCAAGATCGGCCTTCAGTATCACCCGACCGAAGACGCCATGCTCTACGCCAGCTGGTCGAAGGGCTACAAGACCGGTGGCTGGACGACACGCCTCTCCAACCCGCTGCCAACCGCGCCTGACTTCAACGAGGAGAAGGCAACGACTTGGGAAGTGGGCGTGAAGTCGATGCTTCTGGATCGTCGCCTGCAGATCAACGCAGCTGCGTTCCTCACCGACTACAAGGGCATCCAGCTGAACTTCCAGCAGGGCGTTTCGCCGACCATTCAGAACGCCGGCGATGCGCGCATCAAGGGCTTTGAAGTCGAGGTCGTCGCAGCTCCGACGGATGGCTTCCTGATCAATGCCTCGGTCGGTTACACGGACTCGTACTATACTGCGGTTCTTGCAGGAGCGCAGGTTGCTGCAAATCCGTTCCAGGCTGGCGTGTTCCCGGGTGCCGATCTGCCCAAGACGCCGAAGTGGAAGTTCAACGTCAGCCCGCGCTACGAACTTTCGATGGGCGGGGATTCCAAGCTTGTCGTGCTGGCTGACTGGACACACACCACGTCGCTTTGGAATGATACCGAGCGCGCCTACCTGCTCCAGCGTGGGCCGACTGACATCATCAACGGCAACATCACCTACAAGTCGGGCAACCACTGGGACCTGACTGTGGGCATGACCAACATCACCGACGAGCGTTATCTGGTCACCGGCCAGGCCCAGATTGCCGGTGGTCAGTTCTACGGCACCTACAGCCGCCCGCGTGAGTGGTTCGCGCGTCTCGGCGTGGAGTTCTGATAAACTGAACGAGTGCGCGGGCGGGGTCGTATCCCCTTCGGCTTCGCCCGCGTCCATCAATACGGAGAGAGACAATGCCTGAAGCGGCGCACACAGAGTTCTGGAAGGACATCAAGCCGGTCGACAAGGTCTTCCGTGAAGGCGGTCTGCCCGAAGTCTACATGCCCAAGATCGCCGAGGGCGACGAGCGCTACTGGGTGCCAATCTCCGAAACGGTATTTTCGAAGCCCGTCTGGATCAGCCCGGCAAAGAACATGTGGGCGGACGTCCTGATGAGCAAGCAGGCGGGTCTGGTGAACCGCCACTATCACCCGCATCCGATCTGGGCCTACACGATCAGCGGCAAGTGGGCCTACCTCGAGCACAGCTGGACCGCCACTGCCGGTGACTTCGTTTACGAAACCCCGGGCGAGAGCCATACGCTGGTCTGCTACGAGCATGAGGACCCGATGAAGGTCTTCTTCGTCGTCTCCGGCCCGCTCATGTGGCTCGATGAAGAGGGCAACACTGTCGGCCACTACGACGTGTTCGACTACATGAAGGCAGCGCGCGAACACTATGACGCCGTCGGAATCGGCGCCGACTATGTCGACACGCTGATCCGTTGAGAGGAGCTGCACAATGAGCACCGCCACCGTGATGACCGCGCCGCCCTCGCACAAGGCCGAGATCGTCGACGTTCCTTTCGCGCACAAGGACCTGGTCAAACGCCTCAGCCCCGGCGGTCGCTACATTGACGCGCAGACCGACGTCGACAGTCCATGGGTGCCGTTCGGTGAAAACGCCGCGATCAAGCACCTCGCGTTTGACGTGCGCCAGAACCTGTTCTCGAACATCCTGTGGGTGAAGGGGCCGGGCGTCATCGGCACGCACTTCCATCGCGGCACCATCACCATGGTCTGCCTCGAAGGCAGCGTCCGCTATCTCGAGTACGATTGGGTTGCCACACCTGGTGGCCTGATCCTTGAGACGCCCGGCGAGAGCCATACGCTCGTCACCGACCACCCGGAAGGCTGCAAGCTGTTCGGCTGGATGCAGGGCCCTATCGAATTCTACGACGAGAACGCCGTTCTGGTCGACACCACCGACGTCTGGTGGTTCATCAACCACTACGAGACGTACTGCCGCGAGAACGGCATCGCCATCAACCCCAAGCTCTATCTCTGAGGCTGCCATGGGTACCATGACCGCACCCCCATCGGGTGCCTACAAGATCGTCAACGTTCCCGAACTCTACGGTGATCTGATCCGCGCCAAGGGTGTTGAAGGCACCTATGTCGGCTCGTCGGAAGTCGAGAGCCCGTGGGTTCCCTTCGGTGACAACGCCGCCATCCGTCACCTTGCATTCGACGTCCGCGAGAACGTCTACGTCAACGTGCTGTGGATCAAGGGACCGGGCGTCATCGGCACGCACAAGCACCGCGGCAAGGTCTGGGCGATCGGCCTCGAAGGCACGTTCCGCTATCTCGAATATGACTGGGTTTGCCACCCCGGCGATTTTATTACCGAAACGCCCGGAACCGCACACACCCTCGTCACTGACGACCCGAACGGTATGAAGGCGCTGTTCCACATGCAGGGTGCGAACGAGTTCTTCGACGAGCAGGGCAATCACGTCGAAACGCTCGATGTGTGGTGGTTCATGAACCACTACGAAAGCTACTGCCGCGAGCACAACATCGCGATCAACCCCGCCCTCTATCTCTGACGCTGCGATCGTGAGCGAGGAGAGGGCACCGGTTCCACGGCTCGGGCAGGAGCCACGGGGGACATACCTGCGCAACACCTGGTACGTGGCAGGCTGGGCGAGCGATCTCGGTACACAGTCGCAGCAGCGCACGTTCCTTGAAGAGCCGGTAGCCCTGTTCCGCGACGCAGCAGGCGTGGCGCAGGCCATTACCGGCCGCTGCCCCCATCGCTTCGCGCCGCTCGGTCATGGTACGGTGGTGGATGGCGCGCTGATGTGCCCGTATCACGGTCTGCGCTTCAGCGGCGCCGGTGTGTGCGTCCACAACCCGCACCCGGGCGGCCAGCTGCCCGATGCGAACCTTCAGGTCTACCCCCTTGTCGAACGCCATGCCCTGCTCTGGATCTGGATGGGCGACGCGGCCAAGGCCGACGCCTCACTGATCCCGGACTTCTCCTGGCTCTCGGACCCGAAGTGGGAAGCCGTCCGCGGCGTAACCGTCGCCGAAGGGCATTACGAGCTCTACAGCGACAACATCCTCGATCTCAGCCACGCCAATTTCGTCCACCCCGCGCTGGTCGCCAGTGCTTTCACGGAGGGGGAGCGCAAATTCTGGCAGGATGGCAGCAGCGTCTTCGCCGAATACATCCGCCTGAACGATCGCCTCTCGGTCGGCATTGCCGCGGTCATGGGGACCGAGGGGCGCCGGCAGGACTTCTACGGCCTCGTGCAATGGCACGCACCCGCAGTGCTCTACTTCGACTTCCGCGCCGGCGATCCTGGTACCCCGCGTGAGGAGTGCACGCTGCTGCCCTCGCTGCATGCCTTCACGCCAGAAACCCCCGACACCACTCACTATTTCTGGGCAACGGCCCGCGACTACAAGCTGGGCGATGCCGAGTTCACGGCGGCCATGCGCGGCGCGCTCGAATTCGCGTTCGAGCAGGAGGACATGCCGATCATCCGTGACAGCCACCGCCTGATGCGCGGGGCAGACTTCTGGGATCTGCGCCCGCTCATTCTCGGTGGAGACGGCGGCGGCGTGCGTGCCCGCCGTATGCTGCAGCGCCTGATCGACCGCGAGCGCGAGGCCAGTGCCGCTGCCTGAACGAAACTAAGAACAAGAGGATGCAAATGGGAACGCTCGACAAGTTCGACATCAAGGGGCGCTCGGCGCTTGTAACCGGCGGCGCATCGGGGATCGGCCTCGCCTATGCCGAGGCCATGGCGGAGGCGGGCGCTGCAGTGACGCTGACCGACATCGATGCCGATGGCGCTGCCCGGGAAGCGGCAAGGTTGCGGAGCGAGGGGTATGAAGTCCGCTCCGATCAACTGGACGTTTCCAACTGGGAGAACGTCGTCGCCGCCTTCGACGCGCACGATAGCGCTTATGGTGGGCTCGACATCTGTTTCGCCAACGCCGGCATCGACACCGGCGCCGGCTTCTGGAACCCGGCAGGCCACCGCAACGATGATGGCCAGGTCGATACTTACGATCACAACCGCTGGGACCGTTCGATCCAGGTCAACCTCAACGGCGTGTTCTATACCGTGAGCAACGCCGTGCGGATCATGAAGAAGGGGGGGCGTGCCAGCGGTCGTAGCGGGGGCTCGATCATCACCACCGCGTCCAACGCCGGGCTCGTCACCGAACCGATTGTCGGCTTGCCCTACATGCCCGCCAAGGCTGGCGTTCTTCACATGGTGCGCGCGCTCGGCCTCGAACTCGCCGAGTTCAAGATCCGCATCAATGCCATTGCTCCGGGCCCGTTCGTCACCAACATCGGCGGCGGTTGGCTCAAGAAAGACCCGGTCGCTCGGGCCGCATGGGACGCCATCGTCCCGCTCGGTTCGGTTGCAGAGACAGACCAACTCAAGCCGCTTGCGCTGCTGCTCGCCTCGGATGCTTCGGACTACATGACCGGCAGCCACGTGGTGATCGACGGTGGCATGATGCTCGGCAAGTACAAGTAAGGACCCCGTTATGCGCGCCGCCGTGATGCAGGGGCTGCACAAGCCCTTGGCCGTCGAGACCATCGCCGACCCGACGCCGGGGGAGGGCGATGTCGTGGTAAAGGTCGGCCGCTGCGGCATCTGCGGTTCGGATCTGCACATGACCGAGGACCCGGCCTATGGGCAGGGTGCCGGTTCGGTGCTCGGCCATGAATTCGCTGGCGAGGTCGTCGCTCTCGGCAAGGGCGTCGAAGGTTTGCGCAACGGCGATCTGGTCTCGGTAATACCGCTGCAAAGCTGCGGCCACTGCCATGCCTGCCAGACTGGCGAAGTCCAGTGGTGCGAGCGCTTCGGCTTGCAGGGCGGGGGGTACGCCGAATACGCCCTGACCCGTCCGAACCAGTGCGTGCGCCTGCCATCCAGCGCCAGCCTCGCCGATGGCGCGATCGTCGAACCGCTGGCCGTTGCACTCCACGGCGTCGTGCTCAGCCGAATGAAGATCGGTGACAAGGTGCTGGTCCTGGGGGCGGGGCCCATTGGTCTTGCTGTGGCTTTCTGGGCGCGGAGGTTCGGGGCGGGGCGCGTAGTCGTGCAGGACCTTGCCGACTGGCAGCGCGATCGTGCGCTGCTGATGGGTGCCCATGATTTCGTGGTAGAGCCCGCCGATCCCGTTGGCAGCGCCGACCGCGCGCTCGGCGGCAAGGCCGATGTCGTGTTCGAATGCGTCGGGGTTCCGGGTCTTATCGCCCAGGCTGTGGATCAGGTGCGCAACGATGGCACGATCACACTGCTAGGCCTCTGCACCCGTCCTGACAGCATCAACAGCTTCGCCATGCTGTCAAAGCAGGTGAAGCTGGTGACCTCTGCCTTCTTCACCCGGCAGGAGTACGAGGTTGCGCTTGACGCGCTTGACCGTGGCGCCGTCGAACCACGTCTGCTGGTGACCGACACCATTACGCTCGATGCAACGCCCGACGTGTTCGAGAGCCTGCGCAAGCGCACACATCAGTGCAAGGTGCTGATAGATCCCGGGCAATGATGTGTGAGACTTGCCGAGGCTGAGCCTTTTCAGGGCCGAGCTGAAGGCTAGGCTCGGTATCGCAGGACCGTCAGGTTGCGATGCCGATGGTCGTCGTGCCCGTGTACCCCGTAGTTGTCGAGCCGGTCACCGTGGGTGTCATTACTGCGAGCTGCGCGTCGGTGTTGTTGCCGAAGACGTTGTCGCTGGAAAGCGTAACGTTTGCAAAGTTCGTCTTGCTGCTTGGATACGCCGAAAGTGCATAGACTTCGTTGCAGGCTGCCGCAGGCAGTGCGAGCTGCGAAATCAGTCGGGCGTAATTCGCGTTGGTCGCGTTGGCGAGGCTTGAGAACACCTCGAAGTGGATGTGCGGGTAGCGGCCGGAATAGCACCCCGGGAAGATCGTGGTGAATGTAACCTGCCCGTTGGTATCGGTTACCTGCACGCCCCGCAGGTAGCTTTCATTCGGCAGGGTATAGAGCGAATAATACCCATCTGCCGTGCAGTGCCAGATATATACGGCGTAACCGGCAAGTGGGGCACAACCGTTGTTCACGTCGACCACGGTCAGCGTAAGCGTCAGTTGAACGCCGACGGCGGTGGCTGTCGAACTGCCGAGGAAGCTGGACCTGATGTCGCTTCGGACGATTCCGCTGGCTGTAAGAGCGTTCGAGGTAAGGCCAGAGGTGGTGTTCGTACCGTCTGCCGGGTAGGGACCGTTGGTCTCGGTCGCGGGGACGGTGCAGGTGCCAGCAGTCGCAGTAGCTGTCGCAGTTGCAGTCGCCGAAGCTGTCGCCGTTGCCGTTGCGGTGCTGGTTGTTACTGTCGTTGTGCTTGATGCTGCCCCATCGCTGCCGCCGCAGCCAAACAGCAATGCGCTGCCGCCGGCCGAGCCGAAGAGGGCAAGGGCGCGACGCCGTCCCACTCGCAGGCGTTCGATCTGGGCTAGATCGGCAGCAAGACCCTCGGACTGATGGTCGTGCGAGGTGTCTTCGGTGATGTCGCCATGCTGCATTGGATGTCTGTCCCTTTGTCCCGCTGATATCATCGTTTGCCGATGTCTAACGTCCTGCGGATCGAAACCCTTCACCAAGACCTGGCTTGAGTTTGCATATATTTCGCAAAGGTCTGTTTTCTGGTAACTTATTGCATTCCATCAAAGCTTCCGATCACAGCCTCGAGTGTGGGGTCAGGTATTTCTGCAATCGATTGTTGTAAGGCTCGACATGCTGTGGCAAGAAGCGGCGAGAGGGCCGAAATAGGTCGATGGGAGAGCCGGACGTGGGAACCAGTAACATCGCCAGACCCAAACTGTCCTTGGCGCGCATTCTCGAAATGAATCTTGGATTCCTCGGCCTGCAGTTCAGTTTCGGCCTGCAACAGGGCAACATGGGGCCGATCTACAGTTATCTCGGTGCTGATGAATCCCAGTTGCCCATGCTCCAGCTGGCCGGGCCGATCACCGGCCTGCTTGTGCAGCCAATCATCGGAGCCTTGAGCGATCGGACTGCCAGCCGGTGGGGGCGTCGCACACCCTATTTCCTGATCGGTGCAGTACTGTGCTGCCTCGGCCTGTTCTTCATGCCGCTGTCGAGTTCAATCCTCATGGCGATGTCGCTGCTGTGGATCCTCGATGCCGGCAACAATATCACGATGGAGCCCTACCGCGCCTATGTCTCTGATCGGCTTAATCCCGATCAGCGCCAGGCGGGCTTCCTCTCGCAAAGCGCCTTTACTGGTCTCGCGCAGATGCTTGCGTTCCTCACGCCCTCACTGCTTGTCGGCTTCGGCATGAACCAGGACTGGGTAGACAGCCATGGAATTCCCTACACCGTTCGCATCGTGTTCATGATCGGTGCGGTACTTTCGCTGACCACGATCTTGTGGTCGGTGCTTCGCGTTCCCGAACTCCCGCTTACGGCAGACGAGATCGCCCACATCAAAGCCCAGCCGAGGGGTGTTTGGGCGACCTTTAGCGAGATTGGGGCAGCGATCGCCGACATGCCTGTCGCCATGCGCAAACTGGGCCTTATGAGCCTGTTTCAGTGGGCCGGCATGTCCGGCTACTGGACGTATGCCGTCTATTCGATCAGTCGGACAGTCTATGGGACCGCCGATGTTCACAGCAGTGCCTTCCACACGGCGGTACTGACCAACGGCGAAGTCGCCGCATTCTACAATGCCATTTCCTTTGTGACCGCCTTCGCCATGGTTCCTCTCGTGAAGCGCATCGGACCGGGGCCACTCCATGCACTTTGCCTGTTTGCCGGTGGCGTCGGCATGTTTCTTCTGCCGAACGTGACAGACAAGGCGTTCCTGTTCGTTCCGGCCATCGGCATAGGCCTGGCGTGGGGCAGCATCATGGGTAACCCCTACGCCATTCTGACAAACTCAATCCCGCCGCAGCGCACGGGCGTCTACATGGGCATTTTCAACATGATGATCGTAATCCCCATGCTGCTGTTTGCTGTGGTGATGAGCAGGCTCGATCTTGGCTTCCTCTCGATCGGATTCGATGCCTACAAGCTCGCGCTGGGTGGCGATCCGCGCAACATGTTGATGTTCTGTGGTGTCTCGCTTGCACTTGCAGGTGTTTCGGTTCTGTGGGTCCGTGAAGGGCGGGTCGGAGCCATGTCGCAGCAGGCAGTGGTTGCGTGATGTCTCGCACTTTTGCCTTGCATACGGGGACTGCGTCTCTGGTCTGGGACACGGCAGCAGGCAGGGCGCCGGTCTGGCGACATTTCGGTCCGACGGTCGAGACGCAAGGCCTGCCGCCATTGTCCGACTTGCGCGGTCCCGCCTCGTATTCACTCGACCACGACGTGCCGTTCTGCTCGGTTCCGGTGTCCGGCCTTGGCTGGTTCGGCCCTGCATTTCTGAAGGTCAGCAGGGGCGGAAAATGCCTGGATATCGACTTTTCGGCGGCGGACGTTTGCGACGGTGCTGGATGCGTGATTATCCGCTGTCGCGACGAGGCTTCCCGCGTTGAAGTTGAACAGACTTTCGAGGTCTCGGGTCGGGCGTACGTATGCCGCAGCGTTGTCCGCAACGTAGGTGATCGGGCTTTCTCGGTGGACTGGCTCGCCAGCGCCATGCTGCCGCTCCCGTCAACTTCAGGTCAGATCGTGTCATGGCGTGGCCGTCATAACGCTGAGCTGGTGGAATGTTGCGAGGCCATGCCTCAGCAGTCGTGGGTGCGCGAGGTGCGGCGGGGCATTTCCGGGCACGGTGGACCGGGTGGTGTCTTCGTGCTCGATCATGGTGCGACTTTGCACCAAGGCACCGTTCGCGCATTGCAGTTGGCGTGGTCGGCCGACAATCGCGTTGCAATAGAGCGCGACGATGAAGGCTGCTGGATCATGAGCGCAGGCGCTCTTCTGCAGCCGGGCGAGGTCACTTTATCCCCTGGAGATAGCTGGACAGCACCAGACGCGATTTTCACGGTGTCAACCGAGGGGCGGAACGGTGCGGCATCTGCGTTCCACGACGCGGTGCGTGCCCGGCTGCGGTGGCCTGGCCGCACTATGCGCCCCCGTCCCGTGCATCTCAACTCATGGGAGGCCTGCTACTTTGACCATGACGAAGCACGCATCGTTGCCTTGGCCGAGGCAGCGGCATCGGTTGGTGTAGAACGCTTCATTCTGGACGATGGCTGGTTCCCCAATCGGGATGATGACACTTCCGGACTGGGCGACTGGACGGCCGATCCGCGAAAGTACCCGAACGGCTTGAAACCCCTAGCGGACAGGGTGAACGCCTTGGGCATGGAGTTCGGTCTGTGGGTCGAGCCGGAAATGATCAACCCGGATAGCGACCTTTATCGTGCTCATCCCGATTGGGCACTGTCCCTGCCGGGCCGGCCGCAGCCGACAGCTCGCAACCAGCTCGTCCTGGATATGGCTCGAACGGATGTCCGTGACTATCTCTTCGACTGTCTCGACGCTCTTCTGACCGAGCTGCCGATCACATACCTCAAGTGGGATCACAACCGCGATCTTGCGCCAGCCGGCGGTGCCGCGCAGTTGCGTGGAGTCTATGCTCTGCTTGCGAGAGTTCGTGCCGCGCATCCTGGAGTTGAGGTAGAGTCCTGTGCCGGTGGCGGTGGCCGTAACGATGCCGGAATGGCTGAATTTTGTCATCGCTACTGGACCAGTGACAATATCGACGCAGTCAGCCGGATCAGTATACAGCGCGGATTTCTCTCGTTTTTGCCGCCAGAAGTGATGGGGTCGCACATTGCTGCGAGCCCTGCACATGCGACTGGTCGTCGCCATCCTCTCGCTTTTCGCGCGGCGATGGCGCTGACTGGTCATCTCGGCGTGGAAATGGATCCGCGCACGCTGTCGGAGGGCGAGCGCGCAGAACTTGGGGGCTGGATTTCCTTTTACAAGCAATGGCGTGACTTGCTCCACCAAGGCCGTGTCTGGTTGGGTGAGGGCGCTGACGGGATACTCTGGCAGGCGCAGGGCAAAGAGGACGAACTCCTGCTTTTCGTGATCCGTGCAGAACCTCCGGCAGATCGGCGGCCGCAACCACTTCCGCTGCCTTTTGCAGCCGGAGGAGGCTGGTGGGATGTGCAGTTGATGAGGATTGCCGGGGGTGAGGGCGGCCATGCCATGCAAAGCGCCCCATTGTTCGAAGCGATGATCGCCGAGCCGCAAAAGTTCTCTGCAAGCTGGCTTGCCCACTCCGGGCTGCCGTTGCCGCCATCCAAGGCCGAGACAGTTTCCATTTTTCACATGCGCAAATGCGCCTGACCGCACTTCGAGAAAGCTCACGATGTCTCAAATTTCAGCGCTGATCCAGAAGGTAGCTCCGTTTGGTGCGAGCCGTTGGGAACCAACATGCTTTGGGGATGCACCCCGCATCCCGCTTATCGGCAGGGACGATGTGGTGCGCTTGTTTGACCACATCGATCTATGGGACTGCTGGCCACTTGCTCACGAAGATGGCAGGACAGTGCAACATTTGGGCCGTAGCTGGTGGTTCTTTCTCTCTGCGCCGGTTTTTGCCGACCCGGTTGAACGTCATGGTCATGCCCGGATCAGGCTGCTTTCGATCGGGGATGGGGGGTGGATCGATCACGGGAATGCTTTTCCCGATGGCATGACGCCCGGCAGCCGCGAATGGGCCGGATCGGCGGTACTGATGGACGACGGCGTAACCGTGCAGCATTTCTTCACCGCAGCCGGCCGGCGCGGCGAACAGGCGATGACTTTCGAACAGCGAATCTTCTCGAGTGTGGGGCGGTTGGGTGACGCTGGCCCGGGGCAATGGCAGGAGCCGCGCGAAATCCTGATCGCAGACGGGGTGCGGTATGTTTATGACAGGCAGGATGCGGGAGCGCCCGGCCTGATCAAGGGGTTTCGTGATCCGGCCTGGTTGCGCGATCCCGCAACCGGGCTGGCCCATCTTTTGTTTACCGGCAGTGCTGCCTGGACCGATCACGCCTTCAATGGAAATGTCGGCATGGCGACCCTGATGGAGGGCGAGTGGAAGCTTGGAGATCCCCTGATCGAAGCGACAGGGGTGAACAATGAACTTGAGCGCCCCCACGTGATCGTGCGCGATGGACATTATTACTTGTTCTGGTCCACGCAGTCCCACACCTTTGCTCCCGGTGCGGTAGCTGGTCCGAATGCACTATACGGCATGGTGGCCGACAGCCTGGCAGGGCCGTGGAGACCGATCAACGGGACGAGCCTCGTCGCCGCCAATCCCGACGCCGAGGCCAAGCAGTCATACAGCTGGTGGGTTACTGGAGAAGGCGTCGTGTGGAGCTTCGTAGATTATTGGGGCATGGAAGGGCGAACCACTGCAGAGTGCCCTGCATTGCTGCGCAGCAATTTCGGAGGAACACCTGCACCGCGCTTTTCCCTGAACTTTGACGGCGACAGTGTGACGATTGCCTGATCCAGATCAGGCACTTTCGCGCGCGACCAGTTCCGGCTGCATGACAGTCGATGGAGCATCCTCTCCGGCAATCCTGCGGCGCAACGCATCGACCATTGCCTTGGCACCCTCGGCGATGTCCTGCTTCACGGTGGTCAACTGCGGCACCATCCGGGCGGCTAATGGGAGGTCGTCGAAACCGGTGACGGCAACGTCATCCGGGACGGTGACTCCTCTTTCGTGGAGAATTCGGATGGTCGTCATCGCGATGATGTCGGATGCACACACGATGCCGTCCACTTCGCCGTCAAGGGAGTCGAGATGCGCTGTTATCTGGCTTGCCATCTCATCACTTGCCAGGTGGGTCGGAAAATTGGCAAGACTGACATCGGATAGCCCGGCGATCGCCCGTTCTACACCGCGCAGGCGTTCGGCAATTTCTGGTCCGTTGGTATCACCGAAGAAGGCGAGACGTTTGGCTCCGCGCGCCATCAGGCGCCGTGTTGCGAGCGCTCCGCCAGCCGCGTTGTCCACGCCCACCGTGCATTGGACCTGACCCTCGCGATAGCTGCCCCAAACGACCAACGGTCGATAGTGTTTTGCGACCCGTTCGATCACGTCGAACTGGTTTGACTGTCCGATGACCAGGGCGCCATCGAGCATGCCGGAGTCCACGATACGGTCGAGCCACTCGTCGTCCCCAGGAATGACGCGAGAGAGCATAAGGTCGTGTCCGCTCTCTGTCAGCTCGTCGGCGAGGTAGCCGAACAACGTCATGAAAAAGGGGTCCGAGATGTGCTGGCGCCGTTCATGGCCAAGTGGAATGACCACGCCGATCACGCCGGTCTGCTGCGTGCGCAACCGACGGGCCATCTGATTGGGGCGGAACCCGTGTTCCCGAGCCAGGGCCTGGATGCGTTCTCGGGTCTCCTTGTTTACCAAGGATTTGTCGGCAAGTGCGCGCGAAACCGTTCCGGCGGAAACGCCAGCAATCTTGGCTAACTCGGCAATATTCCTGATCTTGCCGGGCTTTTTTACGTCGTCCATGGAAAATGCATGTCCTGCACAAGCGCTTCTCTGCGCGATTTTGCGCAATGTCTTCGGGCGATTGATGCGCCGCACGGAGGCGGCGTGTCAATGACTATGGTGCCCGAGTTCTCGTAGGGCTCGGCGCCCGGTGTTGCATGATAAACACGATTTGCGCATCGAATGCAATCGATTGTTATTTGGACTTGCAAACGATTGCAGTAGGGTTTAGCGAACATCTGACTGATTCCTGCAGGTGCTGCAGGAGCATCTTGGTGGGAGGAAATATGAAGCTTACACCCCTTTACGGCTGTGCCTCGCTTGTCGCGCTCTGCAGCGCGATGTCGGCCATGCCCGCTCTCGCGCAGGACGCAGCACAGGCTGACAGCGCCGAAGCCGCTCCTGAGACAACCGGCCTTGACGCTATTGTCGTGACCGCATCGGGCCGTGACAAGACGCAGCTCAACAGCGCAGTCTCGGTCAGCTCGATTTCGTCCGAGACCATTCAGGCGATCCGTCCTACCTCAGAAGCCGAAGTGTTCCGCGCCATCCCGGGCATCCAGGTTGCCGGTACCGCCGGCCCAGGCGGCAACTCGAACATCGCCGTGCGCGGTCTTCCGGTCGCCACCGGTGGTTCGCCGTTCGTGCAAATCCAGGAAGATGGCCTGCCGACCGTGCTGTTCGGCGATATCCAGTTCGGCAACAACGATTACTGGACCCGCTTCGACGGATCGGTGCAGAACATCGAAGGCGTTCGTGGCGGTTCGGCCGGCACCTTTGCCTCGCAGGCACCTGGCGCGGTGATCAACTACATCAGCCACACCGGTAAGCAGGAGGGCGGCTTTGTCTCGATTAACCGCGGCCTCGGCTATGACGAGACCCGCGCCGACTTCCGTTATGGCGGTCCGATCAACGACACGATGTACTTCCACATCGGCGGTTACGTGAAGAACGGTCGTGGCCCGCTGAAGGCGGACTATACCGTGTCAGATTCCTTCCAGGTCAAGGGCAACCTGACCAAGGAGTTCAACGAAGGGCGCGGCTATTTCCGCCTCAACTTCAAGGTGGCCGATACGCAGGAGCCGAACTACACCGGCGCACCCGCACTTGCCACGATCACCGGCAAGAAGGTCTCGAACATTCGCCCCTATCCGGGCTTCGATGGTCGTGATTCCTCGAACTACTCGATCTACAATCAGGACTTCCTCATCTATAACCGTGAGGGCAACCTCGAGCGCGTCAAGATGGACGGCATCACCACCCAGGCGCAGTCCTTCGGTGGCCAGTTCCACTATGATTTCGACGGCGGGATCACTGTCGATAACAACATGCGCTACACCAGCATGAGCGGTGCGTTTGCCTCACCGTTCCTCAACACCGCGCTGACCTCGTCGGTGCTCGGGTCGACCGTCAACGGCCGCACCGTCGCCGCGATCCGCTATGCCAGCGGTCCCAAGGCCGGTCAGCTGTTCACCGATCGCTACCTCGACAACAACGTCAACGTGCGCACCAACATCCGCGACATTGGCAGCTTTGCCAATGACCTGACCCTCGCCGGCAAGTTCGACGTCGCATCGGGCAAGCTGACCACCCGCGCTGGTCTGTTCTACATGAACCAGAAGATCGCGATGGACTGGCACGTCAACAAGTCGCTGCGCGAACTGAACGGCGACAACCCCTCGCAGCTCGATCTGTTCGACAGCGCGGGCAACAAGCTGACCCAGGCCGGCACTTCTGGCTACAACAACAATTGGGGCGAATGCTGCGCTCGCGACTACGACCTGTCGTATGCGAACACGGCGCCGTACCTCTCGCTCGACTTCGACCACGACCAGTTCGGGCTCGACGGCTCGGTCCGCTTCGAGCGCATCAAGTCGACCGGCTATGCCATCGGCGGCGGGGCCGAGTTCCCGATCAACAGCAATGGCGTGACCATCCCTGCGATCACTGCCAACGGCGTGCGCGAGAACCTGAACTATACCCGCAGTTACACCTCGTGGACCGTGGGCGGTCTGTTCAAGGTCACGCCGAACGTGACGATCTTCGCCCGCACCTCACGGGGTGGCCGCTTCAACAGCGACCGTCAGACGCTGGGCGGCAAGATCCGCAACGACGGTGCGCTGTGCCGTGCGAGCGACATCGGCAGCAACGGCTGCTCGGCTGACGGCGTGACGCCTTCGGTCGACTTCGTCACCCAGCACGAACTCGGCATCAAGAGCCGTGGCGATCTGTTCGGCGGCCAGTTCACGATGGAAATGACGCTGCTCAAGGGCAACTTCAAGCAGTCGACCTATGAGCTGTCGGCCACCCGCTGCCCCGGTGGTTCTGGCGGTTGCGTCATCGATGCCAAGTTCAAGTCGACCGGTGCGGAATTCTTCGCAACCTATCGCAACGGCGGCTTCAGCTTCGTCGGCAACGCAACCTACTCGAAGGCCAAGCGGCAGTCGGCAGGTGCCACGTCCTATACTCGTTCGCCCAACCTGCCTGACCTGATCTACACGGCATCGGCCAATTACGACATCGGCGATATCGCCACCGTCGGCGTGGCGATGACCGGGCAGACCAGCGCGATTGACGATGCGGGCTTCGAGTATCCGGGCAAGGCCATCTTCAACCCGTCGCTTCGCGTCTATCCGATGAAGGACCTCGAACTCGGCCTGCAGGTCTACAACGTGTTCGATACCTTCGACCTGCGCGGCAACGGCGGCATTGCCGACACGACTGCCAACCCGGTCGTGATCGGCGGTGCGCCTGCACTGGGCCGCACGGTTTCGGCTTCGGTCCGTTACAACTTCTGATGCTGGCGGGAGAGGCCTGGCGTCTCTCCCGGTCACCTCGGGTCGCATGAGGGAGGGGCGGGGCGCTGATGCGTTCCGCCCTTCCGTTCCAATATCGCCGGAAGAGCGATAGGACAGAAGGGACGCCAACAAGAGGCACGCCTGAATGAGCTGTATGACATGAGCAATCCCGACCTGATGATCCGTTCCATCGCGGTGATCGGTGGTGGCACTGCAGGCTGGATGACAGCGGCGGCGTTGGCTCAGGCGCTGCGGCACAACTGCAGCATCACGCTGGTCGAATCCGACGAAATCGGCACGGTCGGCGTAGGCGAGGCGACGATCCCGCCGATCCGCACCTTCAACGAGACGCTCCAGATCGACGAGCGCGAGTTCGTGCGCAAGACCAAGGGCTCTTTCAAGCTCGGCATCGAGTTTGTTGACTGGGGCAGCCTCGGCAACAGCTATTTCCATCCGTTCGGTCCGCATGGACGGGCGTTCGATATCGTCAACCTTCACCACTACTGGCTGCGGGCGCGTGAAGCGGGCGAGACTGCGCCGCTGGACGAGCATTCGATGGCGTGGGCTCTGGCAAAGGAGAACCGGTTTGCTCCGCCGATGCCAGATCAGCGCAATGTGCTTTCGACCTTCGATTATGCCTATCATTTCGATGCAGGCCTCTATGCGAAGTTTCTGCGCGAATACTCAGAAGCCAGGGGCGTGACGCGCATCGAGGGCAAGGTCGCCAGCGTGCAGCAGGACGCCGAGACCGGCTTTGTCACAGGGGTAACGCTGGATGATGGGCGAGCGGTCGAAGCGGAGTTGTTCGTGGATTGCTCGGGCTTTCGCGGCCTGCTGATCGAAGGTGCGCTCAAGGCGGGGTACGAGGACTGGACGCACTGGCTGCCGTGCGATCGGGCAATGGCCGTACCATGCGAGAATGCAGGGCCGCTGACGCCCTACACCCGGTCGACTGCGCGGGAAGCGGGGTGGCAGTGGCGCATTCCGCTGCAACATCGCACTGGCAACGGCTACGTTTTCTGCAGCCAGTTCCTGTCCGAGGATCAGGCTGCGGACAAGCTCCTGTCGCGCCTGGATGGCAAGGCGTTGGCCGATCCCCGGCCGCTGCGTTTTGTCACTGGTCGGCGCAAGACTTTCTGGGAAAAGAATGTCATTGCGGTTGGCCTCTCCAGCGGGTTCATGGAGCCGCTGGAATCAACCTCGATTCATCTGATCCAGGCCGGCATTTCCAAGCTGCTTGCCCTGTTTCCCGACCGCACCTTCGATCCCATCGTGATCGAGGAGTACAACCGCATTGCCATCAACGAGTACGAGCGGATCCGCGATTTCCTGATCCTGCACTACAAGCTCACGACGCGCGATGACTCCGAACTCTGGCGCTATTGCGCGGCAATGGACGTTCCCGATACGCTCCAGACCAAGATCGAGCATTTCCGTCGCTACGGCCGCCTGGTTCAGCGCGATGCCGACCTGTTCGGCGCGCCGTCGTGGCTGGCGGTGCACGTCGGGCAGGGGAACATTCCAGAGCGCACCGATCCGCTTGCCGACTACCGCGGGATCGACGGACGCGAGTGGCTGGGCAAGTTGCGGGCTGCCATGCACCACGCTGCGCTCCAGCAACCCACGCACGAGCAGTTCATCAAGGCCAACTGCGCGGCATGAGCGAGGCGCAAGCCTTGTTCCGGCGCGCCGTCGCCTTGCGCGAAGTGCAGGATCTTGGCGGTGCTCTGGACGCGATCCTGCTGGCAGCCAAAGCCGCACCTGGCGATCCCAACGTGGCGCTGGGACTGGCGCAGATTTCGTTCGAGGCGGGGCTGAATGCTGCAGACCTCTACGCCGAGGCGGCAAGGCTGCAGCCACAGCGGATAGACCTCCAGCGCAGCCGTGCGACTGCCTTGACGGCCGAAGGACGACAGCTGGAAGGTGAAGGCCTGCTGGAAGGCGTGCTGGCTGCAAATCCCGGTTGGATCGAAGGTCACCGCTGCCTGTGCGGAATGCGTGCGACTGTCGGCGATCCGGACTTCGCGCGCAGCTTTCCAGCCGCGATCGAGCGCGATCCTGCCAACTTCGGCCTGAGGATGGCGTGGTTCCACGTGCTTGCCACGGCCCGGCAATGGGACGATGCCCGCGCCGTCATAGCAGACGCCGAAGCGGCATTGGGCGAACGCCAACCTTCGCTGCTCGGCAAGCTGTTCATTGCCAGCGAGAGCGGTGAAGCGGCGGACAACGCGGCATTGTTTGACGGCGTGGAACATGTTCAGGACGTGGGGCTCGATCTCGCCCGCGTTCGACACTTCCTGCGCGGTGGGCAGATAGAACGCGGCCGCGACGTTTGCCTGCGCCACGCCGGAACCGCAGCAATGCGCGCTTTCTGGCCCTATCTTTCGCTTGCCTGGCGGCTCCTCGGTGATGCCCGTGTCGATTGGCTCGACGGAGGGATGCGCGATGTCCGGGCGTTCGATCTTGGCATCAGCACTGAAGAGTTGGCGGAACTGGCACGGACGCTTCGCCGGCTTCACACCATGAACGAACCCTGGCACGAACAGTCCGTTCGGGGCGGCACGCAGACCGAGCGGCCGCTGCTGCTGCGGATCGATCCCGTCATCGCTGCAGCGAGGAGCAGGATCGAAGGGGCAGTCGCACGCTACATCGCCGACTTATCCTTGCCTGACCCCGCGCACCCGCTGCTTGCTGCGCCGCGGGGGCGGTCTCTGTTCGCCGGTAGCTGGTCGGTAAAGCTGCGGCCCGGTGGATATCACGCGATGCACACGCACCCTATGGGCTGGATCAGCTCTGCACTTTACGTGACCGTGCCGGAGGAGCCCCGGCGGGGGGCGGCGCCGGCGGGTTACCTGCAATTCGGAAAACCGCCGCCCGAACTCGCGCTGGCGCTTGAGCCTTACGGCTCGATCGAGCCGAAGCCAGGTCGGCTCGTGCTGTTTCCCTCGACGATGTGGCACGGCACTGTACCGTTCCCCGATGGAGAGCGAATGACCATCGCTTTCGATGTCGTTCCCGCTCCCGCAATCCCAAACCCACCCACAAAGGCCTGAGATGCGCCCTCGCTATCATTATGCCCCCGCCGCCAACTGGCTGAGCGATCCTAACGGCCTCGCCTGGCAGGATGGCGCGTGGCACATGTTCTACCAGTACAATCCTTTCGGTGAAGAATGGGGGCACATGTCGTGGGGGCACGCTGTTTCGTCGGACCTCGCACATTGGCGGGAGCTGCCGGTGGCACTGGCCGAGGAAAATCAGACCATGATCTTTTCGGGTTCGGCAGTCATCGATCATGCCGACAGTGCTGGCTTCGGACATGGCGCGATGATCGCAATCTACACCGGCGCAAGAACCGATCGACTGCATCAGTTCCAGTGTATTGCCGCAAGCACCGACCAGGGGCGCACCTTTACCAAGTATTCCGCCAACCCGGTGCTGGACCGCGAGATGGAAGACTTCCGCGATCCCAACGTGTTCTGGCATGAGCCGACGCAGCGCTGGATCATGACCGTGGTCCTGTCCGACGAGAATTGCGCCTTGATCTATGGATCGGGCGACCTGAAATCATGGGAAGAGCTGTCTGAGATACCGACAGACGGCGCGCCGGGACACTTGTGGGAATGCCCGTTCCTCGTCGAACTACCCATTGAAGGCTCCGCTGAGACACGCTGGTTGTTCAAGGTCGATGTGCTTTCAGGCGCGCCGGGATCGGGCGCTCTTTATCGGGCCGGCAGCTTTGACGGTATCCGGTTCAAAGCCGAAAGCGCCTGGCAGGTGGCCGACTACGGCGACGAGTTCTACGCGGCTATTGGCTGGACGGAACCACGCGACCGACTAGACAGGCCGACGTGGATTGGCTGGATGGGCAACCATGCCGTTCAGAAGCACTTGCCGCTGCAAGGGTGGCGCGGTGCGATGAGCCTCCCTCGCAGGCTTTCGCTCAGGCGGCGCGAGAACGGCTTCGTGCTCGTCCAGTCGATCGAACCATCATGCCGCGCACTCTTCGGTGGAGCGGAGAAGATCGAACTAGATCACGGCTGCTTTCCGCTGCCGGGTTGTTCCATGCTAACAGCGGCTGCTGGCGAGTGGAGCTTCACGCTTTCTGATGACGCGGGACGCTTTCTCGCATGCTCTCGCAAGGCAAGCAGGATCGAGGTCGTGCGCAAGGATGCACTAACGCCCCAGCTTGATCGGAAGTGCGAAATGGAGCTCACCGGCGATGGACCAGTCGAGATCTGGCTCGACCACGGCAGCATCGAGATCATCGCAGGGGCTGGGGCAGATTGCCTCACCTTGCAGCATCGCCTTGCCGGTGAGGCATGGGCGTTGCGCGGCAGCGGCACACTTTCTGCCTGTTACCTTACCGCGAGCGCTTGACGGCCGAGTTCGATGGCGCCGGTGATTCCCGCATCATCGCCAAGGCCCGGCGTGACGATGTAGCTTTCCAGCCCGGCGTCGAGCCGTGGATGCTGAACATAGCCATTGAGCTTGCAAGCCGTAGCCTTGCGCACCGCTTCGACCAGCCCCGGCGCCTTCATCACGCCACCGCCGAAAATCAGCCGGTCCGGCATGTGCAGCAGGACGAGCGTCGAGGCGAGGTGGGCGATGTAGTCGGCCACAATGCCCACTTCCTCTGCCCCGAGCTTGTCGAGGCTCGTGCCCCACCGCTTCTCTATGGCTGGACCACAAGCCAGGCCTTCGAGGCAGTCGCTGTGATAGGGACAGATGCCGGGGAAGGGATCGCGCGACGGATCGCGCGGCGGTTGGATATGGCCGCTCTCGAAGTGCGAAATGCCCATCAGCGACTGGCCATCGCGCACAACGCCCGTGCCGACCCCGGTGCCGATGGTGGTGTAGGCGAGGGTGCGACAGCCTTGACCCGCCCCGGCCATCCATTCGCCGATCGCAGCGCCGTTCACGTCGGTATCCACCTTGATCGGGGCGCCAAATCCGGACAGCACGTCGTGAAACCGTGCGCCTGACCAGCCCGGCTTGGGCGTGGTGGTAAACGTGCCGTAGGCGGACGACGTCGGGTCGATGTCGATCGGGCCAAAACTTGCTACGCCGAACGCCGCGATCGGACCATGCTGGGCACTTGCCTCTTCGAAGAACGCCTGCATCGCCGGCCATGTCTCGGTCGGCGTGTTCGTCGGCATGCGCGTGCGGGCGAGGATTTCACCCTCATGCGTCGCAAGCGCAAGCACGAACTTGGTGCCGCCAGCTTCGACCGCTCCGATCAGACCTTTCTCGCTCATTCGCCCGTCACTTTCGCATTCTCTTTAACCAGTATCATGGCAGCTGCTGCCGCCATCATCATCAAGGCCGCCACCAGCATCGTCCAGCGCGGTTCTCCGGGGAAGAAGCTGCGCATCACACCACCCATCAGTGTCGCCACGACAAGTTGAGGAATGACGATGAAGAAGTTGAAGATGCCGATGTAGATCCCGAACTTTCGCGGCGGCAGCACTCTTGTCAGAATGACATAGGGCATCGAAAGCACCGATGCCCAGGCAACCCCCATGCCGACCATCGGCAGGAGCAGCGCATCCGGGGTGCGGATCAGGAGAATCCCGACGAAACCTGCCGCCCCGCACAGAAGGCCGACTGCATGAGTTGCGGCATTGCCGATGCGCCGCGCCAGAATTGGCAGCACGAACGCTGCAACTGCGGCAACGCCGTTGTAGAATGCGAACATTATCCCGACCCAGTCCGCGCCTTCGTTATAGGCAACGCTGGTCGTGTCGGTCGCGCCAAACGCCTGTGCCGTCACCACCGGCGTGGTGTAGATCCAGACGATGAAAAAGCCGATCCAGGTAAAGAACTGCGCGAAGGCCAGTTGGCGCATCTGGACGGGCATCTGGGCAAGGTCGCTGACAATGTGCGCAAGCGCTCCTCGGGCTGACGTGGCACGAACGCCGATCTGGATGAGGCCGAATGCGCAAAGCCCGGCTCCCAGCACGTAAAGCTGCTTGTCCAAGGCGAGCGCCTGGACAAGCCCAAGCATCACGATTCCGGCAATCGTCCAGAACGGCCCGCTGCGCGGATAGATCAGTGGCTCGTGCTCCGCGCCATGATCGTGGTCGGAGCCCGGATCGAACTCTGCCATTTCATCGGGTGAGTATTCGCGCACTCTGAGCACTGTCCAGCCCACGCTGAAAACCATCGCTGCGGCGCCGAGATAGAAGCTGTAGCGGACGGACGGCGGGATCACCCCCTCCGGCGCGACGTTAGGAATACCGAGCCAGTTGAACAGCGCCGGCGCGAGGCTGCCAAGCACGGCGCCCGCGCCGATAAAGCACGTTTGAAAGGCAAAGGCCTGCGCGCGCTGGTCGTCCGGTGTCATGTCTCCGGCAAAGGCGCGGAAGGGCTCCATTGCGACGTTGAGCGAAGCATCTAGAAGCCACAGGAAGGCGGCGGCGAGCAGGAGCAGCCCGGTGTTGGGCAAGCCGATCAGGGCCAATCCGGCGAGCACCGCACCGGCAAGGAAATAGGGGCGGCGGCGGCCAAGGAAGCCCCAGGTCCGGTCCGAATGATAACCGATCAGCGGCTGCACGATAAGGCCCGTTACCGGCCCCGCGATCCACAGGAATGCGAGATCGTCGACGGAGCTGCCAAGTGACTGGAAGATGCGGCTGACGTTTGCGTTTTGCAGTGCGAAAGCGATCTGGATGCCGAAATAGCCAAAGCTGATGTTCCACAGTCCCCAGAAACTCTGCCTGGGTTTTTCTCTAGCGGGTTGGCGGATCGAGGTGGTCATCGGCTCTCCATCGGGGCGCTGTTGGCGCGCCAGGTGGCCGTCTCACGCGGCCATTGCATTGCAATCAGGCGTCGCGAAGTTGCAGAATCCGGGCGTTCCTGCAATCGATGCGCATACGAATACCAAGACCGTCGGCGGTTCACCCGCCGCTGCTTGCCCGAACCACAAGCCGCGCCGGCAGCACGCGTGGGTTGCCTGGGCGACCTTCGACTTGTGCAAGGACGCTTTCCACCAGAGCTTCACCAGCCAGCCGGATATCCTGCATGATCGTGGTCAGCGGAGGCGAAGTGAATGCGGCAGCGGGAATGTCGTCGAAGCCCACGACGGCAACATCGTCGGGAACCGACAGTCCGGCTTCGGACAGTGCGCGCATGGCGCCTACCGCGATAAGATCGCTCGCGGCAAAGATCGCATCGAACGACGCCTCCCGCGATAGAAGCTCACGCGCAGCGTGATAGCCGTTCTCCTCGGATGAAACGGCGTCGACAAGCAGGGATGGGTCCGGCGCGAGGCCTGCAGTCACCACAGCTTTGGCAAGGCCGGCATAGCGCTGCTCGAATTCCGGATAGTGCGAATCCGCCTGTCCTAGGAAAGCGATCCGCTTGCGTCCACGTGCCAGAAGGTGCTCGCCAGCAAGCCGCCCCGCGCCGAAATTGTCCGATCCGACCGTGGCCCCGATCGTGCCGTCGTCAACCGAGCCCCAGCGTACGAAATGCGTGCCCGAGCGGATCAACTGGCGCAGTCGCGGCTCGTATGCCGTGTAGTCGCCATAACCAAGCAGGATCAGTCCGTCCGCGCGATGGCTGTCCTGGTAACGCTTGTGCCAATCGTCATCCAGTTTCTGGAACGAGATCAGCAGGTCAAGACCGCGATTGGCGCAATGCCGCGTGATCGATCCCAGCATGGCGAGAAAGAACGGGTTGATGTTGGATTCATCAGGCGTCGGATCCTCGAAGAACAGCAGAGCCAACGTGTTCGACCGCTGCGAACGCAGTGAAGAAGCATTCTTGTCGACCGTGTAATTGAGTTGTCGAGCAATCGCCTCGATCTTCTGCCGTGTCGCGAGACTGACCGACTTGCTGCCTCGCAACGCCCTGCTCACGGTGGGCTGGGATACGCCGGCAAGGTAGGCAATGTCGAAACTGGTTGGTTTGTTGGAAGGCCTGCGCCCCATATCCCGATCACTCCCACCGCCCGGTGTGGTCCCGTGGTCGGTCAACCCGGACTTTATGCGTGATGTCTCAGTCATGCAATGGCTCGGCGGTTGCGCTGCCAGAATCAATGGGAAATGCCGATTTCCCAAGGGTTTTTCTCACGGCGGGAGCGTTGCCAAATAGCATCAACTGAAACCAATCCGGGGGGCGGCGCATGCATAGTATACGTATGCCATATTCGCCATTCTTCATCGCTCCCTTAAACCGGAATGGAGCGGAAGGCCGGGATCAGCGGCACCGCCGAGTGCAATCACGGTTTCAACAGAAGGTTCAGGGTCGGAGCTTCCGGCTTGGGGGAGTGAATTTCAACATGGCAATTCGCACATTATCCGCTGCTGCCGGCGTATCGCTCGCAGCGATGACAGTCGCCCTCGTTGCGACTCCGGCCATGGCGCAGGACGCCACCCCGGCGCAGGATCAGGCGCAGGCAACTGACGCGGCTCCGGAGGCGCAGGAGCAGGCCATCGTCGTCACCGGTTTCCGCGCCGCGCTCGCCACGGCCGTCAACGTCAAGAAGACCTCGCCGGTGATCGTGGAATCGGTCTCGGCCGAAGACATTGGCCGCCTGCCCGATGCCTCGATCGGTGAATCGATTGCTCGCCTGCCGGGTCTTACCACCCAGCGCCTGTTCGGCCGCGCCAACTCGATCGCTATCCGCGGTTCGAGCGCGGACCTTTCCTCGACCACGCTGAACGGTCGCCCGCAAACTTCGACAGGCGAACAGCGCAACGTCGAGTTCGATCAGTTCCCTTCGGAAATCGTCAGCCGCGTTGACGTCTACAAGACGCCGCAGGCGAACCTTGTCCACCAGGGCCTCGTCGGCACCGTCGACATCAAGACGATCCGTCCGCTGGAATTCGGCAAGGGCCTTCTCTCGTTCGGCGGCCGCGGCACTTACGCTGACCTTGGCAAAGTCAACAAGGACAGCAACGAGTTCGGCTATCGTGCGACGGCGACCTATGTCGGCCAGTTCATGGAAGATCGCCTTGGCGTTGCTCTGTCGGCTGCTTACACCGATGAGCCATATCAGGCTCAGGAATTCGAGGCTTGGGGTTACGCCGACGGCCCGAACAATACCAAGATCATCGGCGGCATGAAGCCTTTTGGCGTATCAACGCAGCTCAAGCGTCTCGGCATCCAGGGCACCGTGCAGTTCAAGCCGGTCGACGAGCTGACCCTGACCGTTGACGGTTTCTACGGCAACTTCAAGGACAAGCAGATCAAGCGTGGCATCGAGTTTCCGCTGGCCTGGAGTGGTGCGCAGCTGTCGCCTACCGGTATCGAGACCAACGGCAACCTGATCACCAAGGGCACGTTCTCGGGCGTCGAGGCCGTCGTCAACAATCATGGCTACGAACGCAACTCGGACATCTTCTCGGGCGGTTTCAACGCTGCTTGGGCCGGTGAGGATGGCTGGTCGGCCTCGTTCGACTTCGGCTACTCGAAGACCGATCGCAACGAACTTACCCTTGAAACCAACGCGGGCACCGGCCCGGGCGCTGGCGTCGGTGCGACCGATACGCTGACCTTCGTCAGCGGTCCGACCGGAACCAGGTTCACCAGCCACGTCCTCGATTATGGCAACTACAACACCATCGTCCTGACCGACCCGCTCGGCTGGGGTGGCGGCGCGCCGAATGGTTCGCAGGAGGGCTACTACAACGACCGCATCATCGACGACGAGATCAAGAGCTTCCAGGTCGAAGTCGGCAAGGAACTGGAAGACAGCTTCCTCTCGAAGCTGACGGTCGGCACGGCTTACGTCGATCGCACCAAGGCAAAGACGCCGGTCGAGTATTTCCTGAACCTCGCCGGCGGCGCCAAGTCGCTGGTCGTGCCGGAGAAGTACCGCACGGGCGCAACCGACCTTGGCTTCATCGGTGCCGGTCCGGTCATCGGCTACGATCCCTTCGCGCTGCTCGAAGACGGAGTCTACGTAAAGACGCTGAACGCTTCGAAGGACGTTCCGGCAAAGGCTTACTCGGTCACCGAGCGCGTCATGTCGATCTATCTCAAGGGCGACCTCAAGGCGACGCTCGGCGATGTCGAGATGGACGGCAATATCGGCGTTCTTGCACAGAACACCGAGCAGAAGTCGCGTGGCTTCGTGAACCTTGCGGCTGCCTCGCTGGTGCCTGTCACCCGCGGCGCGCGTTACTGGGACATCCTGCCAAGCCTCAACCTTAATTTCCGCATTCCGGGTGACTGGGTGGTACGCTTTGCCGCAGCGCGCGAGATCCAGCGTCCGCGCTTCGAGGACATGAAGGTTAGCCTGGACTACAGCTACAACGTCAACAGCGGCGTGATCACCGGTAACGGCGGCAACCCGCAACTGCGTCCGTATCGTGCATGGGCAGCTGACCTGAACATCGAAAAGTACTTCGGCCGCAAGGGCTACGTCGGCCTGCAGATGTTCTACAAGAAGCTCGACAACTACATCTACAAGGACGTTGTCCCGTACGACTACACCGGCCTGCCGATCGTCGCCCCGGTTCCGATCACGAACTTCGTCGGTACGATCAACACGGCGGTCAACGGTTCGGGCGGCAAGCTTTATGGTGTGGAACTCGCTGGAACTCTTCCGTTTGAAGTCATCACCCCGGCGCTCGAGGGCTTCGGCTTCACGGGCGGGCTTGGTTACACCAAGACCTCGATCAAGCCGGGTCCGAACGCCAATTCGATGGACCTTCCGGACTACTCGCGCTGGGTTGCTTCGGGCACGCTGTTCTTCGAGAAGGCCGGCTTCAACGCCCGCGTCTCGGCCCGTCACCGCTCGTCGTTCCAGGGAATCTTTGTCGGCTTCGGCGGCGAGCGTGAACTGCGCCGCGCGCTGAAGGAAACCATCGTCGATGCGCAGATCGGCTATGACTTCCAGGAAAGCAGCCCGCTAAATGGCCTGTCCCTCTTCGTGCAGGGCCAGAACCTGACCGACGAGCCCTTCGTTTCGGTCGACAATGGCGCACCGCTGCAGATCCGCAACTACCAGACCTACGGTCGTCGCTTCATGGCAGGCTTCAACTACAAGTTCTGATCCCTCCGGAGGGAGCGGCCTCATCCCGCTCCCTCCACCCTTTCGGGACAGAGACGTTGCAAGAATGTGCCCGCAGAAGGCACTCTCGAGAGAATTCACTGCGGGAGAACGGACGTGTCGGCTACAGATCAGCGCAGGATCGTCATTGCAGGTGGCGGCACGGCAGGATGGATGACCGCCGCTGCTCTTGCCCGGCTGGCTTCGCCGCACTGGCAGGTGACATTAATTGAGTCCGAGGAAATCGGCACGGTCGGCGTCGGTGAGGCGACCATCCCGATGGTTCGCCTGTTCAACCAGACACTGGGTATCGACGAGGCCCAGTTCCTGCGCGAAACGCATGGCACCTGGAAGCTTGGGATCGCTTTCGAAGGCTGGGGTGGTTTCGATGACCGCTACATCCACGGCTTCGGGCTTACGGGTCGCAGCCTCGGTGTTCTGCCGTTCCACCACTACTGGCTGCGAGGCCGTGCACATGGCCTTGCCGGTCCGCTGGGCGAATACGTGCTCAACGCCGTCGCTTCCGATGCAAACAAGTTCGCGCATATCGACCGTCCGCAAGGTAGCGCCTTGCCGCCGATGCCATACGCCTACCATTTCGACGCCTCGCTTTATGCCGCATTCCTCAGGCGTTACGCTGAAGGCCGTGGCGTTCGCCGGATCGAGGGGCGGATCGTCGGTTTCGACCGCGATGTGCTGAACGGCAATCTGGCGGCACTTCGCCTTGAACGTGGCGACGTGATCGATGGCGATCTTTTTGTGGACTGCTCTGGCTTCCGCAGCCTGCTTCTGGGTCAGGAGATGGGCGTCGGTTATCTCGATTGGAGCCAGTGGCTAAAATGCGATCGCGCAGTGGCGGTGCCCTGCGACAGGGCTGAGCCGCTTGTTCCTTACACCCGTTCAATTGCGCAGCCCGCCGGCTGGTGCTGGCGCATTCCGCTTCAGCATCGTACCGGAAACGGCCACGTCTTCTGCTCCGACCTGATGAGCGAAGATGAAGGTACAGCGCGGCTTATCGGCCGCCTCGATGGCGAGCAACTGGCCGATCCGCGCACCATCCGCTTCAAGGCCGGGCGGCGCGAGAAGTTCTGGGAGCGGAACGTTGTGGCGATCGGGCTCTCCTCCGGGTTCATCGAGCCTTTGGAATCCACCTCGATCCACTTGATCCAGACCGCAATCAGCCGCCTCGTCGATTTCATGCCCTATGGCCCTGTGCAGGATGCTGATCGCGATGCTTACAACCGCCTCGCAGCTTTCGAAATAGAGCGCATCCGCGATTTCGTGATCCTGCATTACGTCGCCAATGGCAGGCACGGCGAACCCTTTTGGGACTCTCTGCGGCAGATGGAGGCAGCCGGACAGCTGCCCGAGGCGTTGGGCGAACGTCTTGCGATGTTCCGGGCGTCGGGACGCATCGTGCGCGAACACGACGAACTGTTCGACGTGCCCGGTTGGGTGCAGGTCATGATCGGGCAGGGTGTCGTGCCCGCACGCTGGCATCCGCTTGCCGACCAGGTTGCGCCCGAAAGCCTCAAAGCCTTCCTCGATACCGTGCGCGGTGCCTACGAAAAGGACGTTGCCCGAATGCCGTCTCACGCTGAATACGTGTCGCATGTTTGCGGACAGGTGCCGGCACATGCGTAAGGTCATGGGTCTTTCTCTTCTGGCGCTGCTCGCCTCGCAACCCGCGCTGGCCGACGTGCCGCTCGCCGAAGTCCGGGCGCGTCCGGCAGCGGGGGAGACGATCTATTTCCTCCTGCCCGATCGGTTCGAGAATGGCGACAAGGCCAATGATCGCGGCGGCCTGAAGGGAGATCGCTACAAGACCGGTTTTGATCCCGCCGCCAAGGGCTTCTACCACGGCGGCGACATCAAGGGGCTGACCCAGCGATTAGACTACCTGCAGCGGCTTGGCGCCACCGCGATCTGGGTGGCACCGGTCTTCAAGAACAAGCCGGTGCAGGGCGGGCCGGGGCTCGAGAGTGCCGGATACCACGGCTATTGGGTGACCGACTTCACCCGCGTCGATCCGCACTTCGGCACCAATGCCGACTTCAAGGCGCTTGTCGACGCGGCCCACGCCCGGGGGATGAAGGTCTACATGGACATCATCGCCAACCACACCGCTGACGTAATCCAGTACAAGGATGGCCAGTACACCTACCGCGACAAGGCGAACTGGCCCTATTCGCGCAAGGGTGGCGTGAATGGTGAGCCGGTCAATCCTGGGTTCGCCGGAGACGCGGACTCCAGTGCAGCCAACTTCGCCAAGCTGACCAATCCCGGCTTTGCCTACGAGCCATTCGTTCCGCCAGCCGAAGCGCACGTGAAGGTGCCCGATTGGCTTAACGATCCGATCTATTACCACAACCGCGGTGACAGCACGTTCCGCGGCGAGAACAGCCGCTTCGGTGACTTCGCCGGCCTTGACGACCTTTTCACCGAGCATCCCCGGGTACGCGCCGGCATGATCGAGATCTATGCCGATTGGATCAGGCAGTTCGGCATCGACGGCTACCGCATCGACACGGCCAAGCATGTCGATCCGGGTTTTTGGCAGGCGTTTATCCCTGCGATGCTGGATACGGCGAAGCAGGCCGGCATACCCAACTTCTCGATTTTCGGCGAAGTGGCGCACGAAGGGTCGGACCCCGGCACCATAGCCCGTTACACCCGGCGTGACGGCTATCCGGCAGTGCTGGACTTCGCCTTTCAGGGCGCGGTGCGCGCCGTGCTGGGGCAGGGCAAGGGTACCGAGGTCCTTGCCGATACTTTCGATGGCGATGTGCTCTATGAGGGCGGCGAAGAAGCCGCGCTGGCGATGCCGACGTTCCTTGGCAATCACGACATGGGCCGGTTCTCCACGCTGCTCGCCAAGGACATGCCGGGGATTTCAGACGCCGAACTTACCAGGCGCGTCGAGCTTGCCCATGTGATGTTGCTGACCCTGCGTGGTTCGCCAGTGATCTACTCTGGCGACGAGCAGGGCTTTGTGGGCGATGGCAACGATCAGGACGCCCGCGAGGACATGTTCGCCAGCAAGGTCGCGAGCTACAACGACAATCGTCTGCTTGGCACTTCGGCAACCACCGCAACGGCCAACTTCGATCCGGCCCACCCTTTTTACAGGTTGATCGCGACCCTTGCCCAGCTGCGCAAGGCCCACCCGGCGCTGGCGCGAGGTCGGCAGGTTACGCGAACGTATTCGGAAGCGCCCGGCTTGTTTTCGGTCTCCCGCTTTGATCCGGTTAGCGGTACCGAATACTTCATTGCCTTCAATACCTCGGACAAACCGATCGCCATGCAAAGCGTGATCGGGGTGTCCGCAGCAAGCCTTGAGACGCTCTATGGGCGATGCCCGGCGCAGGTTTCCGCGCCCGGCAGCGTTACGGTCGAGCTACCCGCCTTCGGCAGCATGGTTTGCCGTGTTGCTCCCTCCCCGGAAACTACCGTTCGATGAAGACTTCCGAAGCCGTACTTCCCAGCACCAAGCCACAGCCTGACGTGCCGTGGTGGCGTGGCGCTGCGATCTATCAGATTTATCCGCGCAGCTTCTGTGATTCCAATGGTGACGGCATCGGCGACCTGCCGGGCATCACGCAACGTCTGGAGCACGTGGCGCGCCTCGGCGTGGATGCAATCTGGGTCTCTCCGTTCTTCAAATCGCCGATGCGCGATTTCGGCTATGACGTGGCCGACTATTGTGACGTCGATCCAATTTTCGGCACGCTCGCCGATTTCGACGCAATGGTGAAACGCGCCCACGAACTGGGGCTGAAGGTCACGATTGATCAGGTCTACGCCCATACTTCCGACCTCCATCCATGGTTCGAGGAAAGCCGGCAGGACCAGCTGAACGACAAGGCAGACTGGTACGTCTGGGCCGATCCCAGAGCCGATGGTTCGCCACCCTCAAACTGGCAATCAGTGTTCGGCGGTCCGGCATGGACCTGGGATGCGCGGCGCAAGCAGTATTACCTGCACAACTTCCTTTCCAGCCAGCCGCAGATGAATGCGCACAATCCTGATGTGCAAGATGCGCTGCTTGGCGTCATGCGCTTCTGGCTGGATCGCGGCGTGGACGGGTTCCGTCTCGATGCGCTCAACTTCCTCATGCATGACCCGACGCTGCGCGATAATCCGCCAGCGCCCGATGACGGGCGTCGCAAGACGCGCCCATTTGACTATCAGCTCAAGATCTACAACCAGTCGCACCCCGATATCCTGAGGTTCATCCAGCGCGTGCGGGAACTGTGCGATCAGTATGGCGCGGTGTTCACTGTGGCCGAAGTGGGTGGCGATCTGGCCGAGACCGAGATGAAAGCCTTCACCGCGGGCGAGGATCATCTCAACAGCGCCTATGGCTTCGATTTCCTCTACGCCGACAAGCTGACTCCGAAGTTCGTCGAGCAGGCCGTTGCCAAGTGGCCGGACACGCCGGGTATCGGATGGCCGAGCTGGGCTTTCGAGAACCACGACGCTCCCCGCGCACTGTCGCGCTGGTGCGGCCTCGATGATCGCGAGGCGTTTGCACGGCTGAAGGCCATGCTTTTCACGTCGCTGCGCGGCAACATCATTGTCTACCAGGGCGAGGAACTGGGGTTGACCCAGGTCGAGATCCCCTTCGAGCAGTTGCAGGACCCGGAAGCGATTGCCAACTGGCCGCTGACGCTTTCACGCGATGGCGCGCGTACGCCGATGCCGTGGGTGGTGCAGTCAGGCGAGGGGGGCTTCACATGCGGAGCGCCGTGGCTGCCGTTGGGCGAAGAGAATCTGGCACGCGCGGTAGACCGGCAGGAAGCCGATCCGTCGTCGCTGCTCAATCTGACCACGCGGCTGCTGCGTCTGCGCCGTGAAAACGATGCGCTACGCCTTGGCTCATTCCAGGTTCTCCATGCAGACGAATGCCTGCTTGCTATCCGTCGCGTCTCGGGAGAGCAATCGATTGCAGGACTTTTCAACCTGTCCTCCGTCCCGGTGGTCTGGCCGCAAGGACTGGTTCGGGATGGCAAGGAACTCGCGTCGGTAAACGGCGCCACTGTTGGGCAGTTGCCGCCGTTTGGCGCACTGCTGATCGAAGAGAGGATCTGATGCGTAACTTTCTGAACGTTGCAGCGCCGCTGGCGCTGACCCTTTCGTGCGCCCTCGTTTCGCCGGCTCTTGCTGAAACCGTGACCGCATCATCCCCGGACGGATCGTTGGTCCTTTCCGTCACAACCGACAATGACGGGCACCCGCTTTACAGCCTGACCCGCAAGGGCAAGCTGCTGCTGGCGTCGTCGATGCTGGGCTTCATCACCAGCGACGGGCCGACGATGCAGCGGGGCCAGAAGATCATCGGCAGCGAGACCGCATCGGGTAAGGAAACCTGGGAACAGCCGTGGGGCGAGCGTCGCTATGTCAGCGACAGCCACAACGAACTGCTGGTGAAGTTCGAGCAAGTGCCCGACTGGGGCGCCCGCCGCATGAACGTGCGGTTCCGCCTGTTCAACGACGGCTTCGGCTTCCGCTACGAATTGCCCGAGCAGCCGGCGATGAAGGCGATGAAGATCGCCGATGAACTGACCGAGTTCAACGTTGCGCAGAATGGCACCGCATGGTGGATCCCCGGCGGCGAATGGAACCGTTACGAGCAGGTCTACCAGAAGACGCCGGTCGACGCCGTCTCCACCGCGCACACGCCGATCACGATGAAGCTCGCTGACGGCACCCACCTGTCGTTCCATGAAGCCGCACTGGTCGATTATTCGGGAATGTGGCTCAAGCGTCAGACCGGCACTTCGTTCCGGGCGACACTGGCCCCTTCGTCCAGTGGCCCGAAGGTTGTGCGCGCAGTGCCATTCAACACTCCATGGCGCACGCTGCGCATCGCCGACAGTGCCAAGGGCCTGGTCGAGAACGACCTCGAATTGAACCTCAACGAGCCCAACAAGATCGGCGATGTCTCCTACTTCAAGCCGATGAAGTACATTGGCATCTGGTGGGGCATGATCCGCGGTGATTGGTCGTGGGCCGAAGGGCCCAAACATGGCGCGACGACCGCGCGGACCAAGCAGTACATGGACTTTGCCGCCAAGCACGGTTTCGGCGGGGTGCTGGTGGAAGGCTGGGACAAAGGCTGGAACGGCACATGGTTCGGCAACGGCAAGGACTTCAGCTACACCCAGGCGACGCCCGACTTCGATATCGAAGCCGTCACCAGATACGGCGCAAAAAAGGGCGTCATGTTGATCGGCCACCACGAGACCGGCGGCAATATCGCGAACTACGAGGCCCAACTCGAAGACGCCATGAAGCTTTACGACCGGTTGGGCGTTCGGGCGGTGAAGACCGGCTATGTCGCAGATGCCGGTGGCATCCTTGCCCCCGGTGACACGCCGGACACGTACAAGATGGAATACCATGACGGCCAGCGGCAGGTTCAGCATCACCTGAAGGTCGTGGAGATGGCGGCGAAGTATCGCATCGTCGTCAACGCCCACGAACCGGTAAAGGACACTGGCCTGCGCCGCACCTATCCCAACTGGATCGATCGCGAAGGCGCGCGGGGCATGGAATACAATGCCTGGGGCCAGTTTGCCAACGGACCGGACCACGAGCCGACGCTGGTCTACACCCGCATGCTGTCCGGGCCGATGGACTACACGCCGGGCGTGCTGAGCCTTGAAGGCGCAAACAAGGTGCCGTTGGCCTCCACGCTTGCCAAGCAGCTCGGCCTTTACCTTGCCCTCTATTCCCCGATCCAGATGGCAGCGGACTTCATCGAGAGCCTCGAGGCGCATCCCAAGGAACTGGCCTTCATCAAGCAGGTGCCCGCCGACTGGTCCGAGAGCCACCTGATCGCCGGTGAGGTGGGTGACTTCGCGATCTTTGCGCGCAAGGACCGCAACAGCGAGGACTGGTATGTCGGGGGCGTGAACGATGCGACGGCGCGCGACGTTTCGCTGAGCCTCGACTTCCTCGACTCGGGCAAGACCTATACCGCCACAGTGTGGAAGGACGGCGAGGGCGCTACTTACGAGACCGAGGCCCGGCACCGTATCGCCTATGCCACGCTGAAGGTGAAGAAGGGCGATGTCCTGCCGGCCTGGCTGGCACCCGGCGGTGGCCTTGCCGTGCGTCTGCATCCGGGGAAGTGACATGATGCTGCGCCTGCTTGCCGGGATGGGGATGCTCCTGCTGGCGATGACCACGCATCCGGCGGCGGCGCAGGATCAGGGGCGGATCATCGAATATAGCGATATTGCGGCGGCAGGGTTGCCGCCGCAGCGACTGAGCATCTGGCTGCCGCCTGGATATGACGGGTCGAACCGCAGATATCCGGTGGTCTACATGCACGACGGGCACAACCTGTTTGACCGGCGCAATTCCAACTTCGACAAGATCTGGGCGGCGGACAAGGCCATGCTTGCTGTCATGGGTAAAGGCCTCGAACCGCGGATCATCGTCGGGATCTGGGCTCCGGGTGAGGATCGCTTCCGCCAGTATCTGCCGAAGTCGGCCTACGATGCCGCTCCGCCGGAACTGCGGGCGAAGATGGACGTGATGGCAAAGGGACCTGTGACCTCGTCTCGATACCTCGCGTGGATCGGTGATGTGCTGAAGCCTTGGGTTGACCGCTCGTTCCGCACGCGTCCAGCAAAGATCAACACCGCGATCATCGGCTCGAGCATGGGCGGCCTGATGAGCTGCTATGCCATTGCCGCCAGGCCTGAAGTGTTCGGGCGAGCGGCCTGCTTGAGTTCGCATTGGCCGGCAGCGATCCCCGACGCGGTTGCTGGCTATGACGCGCAGGCCGCGAAGGTGTGGCGCGACTATTTCTCGTCGACGCTGGGCAAGCCCGATGCTCGCCGGGTGTGGATGGACCATGGCGACGCGACGCTCGACCAGTTCTATGCGCCTTACCAGAAGGAGGTCGATCAGGCCTTCGCGAGCGCAGGATGGCAAGAAGGTGCAGATTTCGAGAGCCGGTTCTATCCCGGTGCGCCCCATGACGAGGACGCCTGGGCAGCCCGCTTGCCGGAAGTGCTCGAGTGGCTCTTTCGCCCCTGACGGTTGCCCAGCGCCTGTCCGAGTGCAAGGATGTCTATCCGGCGCCAGCGCATAGCTATCCTGCATACATATGCGTGCTGAACCGGAAGGACTAAGGGGCTAGGGCCGGTGCAAGGCACGGGTCCGGCGCCGATTTCGGCGGGCCGCATTGCCAAGGGAGATTAGCGTCGATGATCGAAACCAGTTGCTCGGCCCTGCTGCTGTTCGGCGCGACCGGGGACCTTTCGCGGCGCATGCTGCTGCCTTCGCTTTATGCGCTGCACGAGGACGGGCTGATCCGCCCCGACCTTCGCATAGTTGGCACCGCGCGTTCCGAGCATGACGACGCCGGGTTCCGCGAGTTCGCGCGCGCCGCACTCGCCGAGTTCCTGCCGGAGGATCGGCGCGACGACGAGAAGCTGGCAAGCTTCCTCGAACGGCTCGAATACCAGACGCTTGATGCCTCGAATGTCGATGGCTTCGGCGCGCTCGCTGAAAAACTTGGTGATACCTCGTGCGGCCTGTCGATTTTCCTTTCGACCGCACCCTTCCTGTTCGAACCGACCATCGAAGGCCTGAAGCGGGCGGGGCTGGCGCATGCCAATGTCCGGATCGGCCTTGAAAAACCGCTGGGCAACGATCTCGCCTCGTCCACCCGGATCAACGATGCTGTCGCTGCCGCCTTTGCAGAGGAACAGATCTTCCGGATCGACCATTACCTTGGCAAGGAAACGGTCCAGAACCTGATGGCGCTGCGCTTTGCCAACATGATGTTCGAGCCGTTGTGGAACGCGGGCGGCATCGATCACGTGCAGATCACGGTCAGCGAGACGGTCGGCCTCGAAGGCCGAAAGGGTTTCTACGACGATACCGGTGCGCTGCGCGACATGGTGCAGAACCATATGCTGCAGCTTCTGGCGCTGACGGCGATGGAGCCGCCAGCCAGCCTCGATGCCACTTCGATCCGCGACGAGAAGGTCAAGGTGCTGCGCGCACTGCGCCCGGTAAAAGCCGAGGAGATGGTGCGCGGACAATATCGCACCGGCGCAGTCAAGGGCGCTTCGGTGGCGGGCTATCAGGAAGATCTTGGCGAGGCATCGGACACCGAGACCTTCGTCGCCATCAAGGCGCACGTCGACAACTGGCGCTGGACCGGGGTGCCGTTCTACCTGCGTACCGGCAAGCGCCTTGCCGAGCGGCGCAGCGAGATCGTCGTCGAATTCAAGCAGGTGCCGCACAACGTCTTCGCCGAGCGTGGTGGCCGCCTGCGCGCCAATCGCCTGGTCATCCGCCTTCAGCCCGAGGAATACGTTCGCCTGCAGGTCATGGCGAAGGAGCCGGGGCTGGATCGCGGGGGTATCGTGCTCCGCGAAGTGAACCTCGACCTGTCGCTGACCACGGCGTTTGCCAAGGCGCGCCGTCGCATTGCCTACGAGCGTTTGCTGCTCGACCTGATCGAGGGCGAGCAGACGCTGTTCGTGCGCCGTGACGAAGTGGAAGCGCAGTGGAAATGGGTCGACGCTATCCGCAAGGTCTGGGCTGAAACGGAGATGGAAGCTCGGCCCTATGCCGCTGGGTCGTGGGGGCCGAACGCCGGCATTGCCCTGACCGAACGGGACGGGAGAAGCTGGAATGACTGACCTCGTGCCGGCAAGCGTGCGGTGGGCGCAGCCCGGCGATGCTGCGGCAGTGGCGGATCATATCGCGCGAGTCGTTTCGGCAGCGGGCCATAAGCGGATCGCGTTCACCGGGGGCTCCACGCCGATCAAGGTGCTGGCCCTGCTCAAGGATCGCCCGCTCGACTGGTCCAGCGTCACCATTGCCCTGACTGACGATCGCAGGGTGGCGGACGACCATCCGGCAAGCAACTTCGGCAAGATCCATGCAGCGCTCGGGGATTCCGGTGCGCAATTCGAACGCCTCGCAGAAGGCGCGCAAGTCGCGCCATTCGACCTCGTCTGGCTCGGCATGGGTGAGGACGGGCACGTCGCCTCGCTGTTCCCGGAAATGACAGCGCATGTCCGACCCGGGCCTGCCGTCATCGCGACCACGCCCATCCCGCTGCCGCAGGAAGCGCCGTTCGATCGGCTCACCTTGAATGAAAAAGCACTCAAGGCGACGAGGGAGATCATCCTTGTCGTGACTGGCACCTCGAAGAAGGCGCTGCTCGATGCGGCACTTGGCGGTGATGAGCGTTATCCCGTCACAGATTTCCTCCGCGGCTTTGGCCCGCCCGTTACCATCTACTGGAGCGAATGATGCCCTCCAATTCCAGTGTCGCCCTGCACCCTATCGTCGAGCGCGTCACCCAACGCATCATCGAACGCTCGCGCCCATCGCGTGCCGCCTACCTCGACCTGATCAAGCGATCGCGCGAACAGGGCCTCAATCGCCCGCAGCTTTCATGCGGCAACCTTGCCCACGGCTTTGCGGCCTCGGGCGAGGACAAGACGCTGATCAAGAGCGGCAAGGCGATGAACATCGGCATCGTCACCGCTTATAACGACATGCTCTCGGCGCATCAGCCCTATGGCCGCTACCCTGAGCAGATCAAGATCTTTGCCCGTGAGGTCGGTGCGACGGCGCAGGTGGCGGGCGGCGTTCCGGCGATGTGCGATGGCGTGACGCAGGGACAGGACTCGATGGAGCTGTCGCTGTTCAGCCGCGACAATATTGCGATGGCTGCGGTCGTCGGGCTTAGCCATGCCATGTTTGAAGGCGCACTGCTGCTGGGCATTTGCGACAAGATCGTGCCGGGTCTGCTGATCGGCTCCTTGCGCTTTGGACACCTGCCAACGATCCTCGTCCCAGCCGGCCCGATGCCGAGCGGCCTGCCCAACAAGGAAAAGGTTCGCATCCGCCAGCTCTATGCCGAGGGCAAGGTAGGGCGCGACGAACTGCTCGAAAGCGAGAGCGCAAGCTACCATTCGCCCGGCACCTGCACCTTCTATGGCACCGCCAACTCCAACCAGATGATGATGGAAATGATGGGCCTGCACATGCCGGGCTCCAGCTTCGTCCAGCCCGGCCTCAAGCTGCGCCAGGAACTTACCCGCGCTGCGGTGCACCGGATCACCCAGATCGGATGGGACGGTGACGACTACCGCCCCCTCGGACTGTGTGTGGATGAAAAGGCGATCGTCAACGCAATCGCCGGTCTGCTGGCGACCGGAGGTTCGACCAACCACGTGATCCACCTGCCAGCCATCGCGCGGGCCGCGGGCATCCAGATCGACTGGGACGATATGGACGAGCTGAGCCGCGCCGTCCCGCTGATCGCCAGCGTCTATCCGAACGGGGCCGGCGACGTGAACGCTTTTGCTGCGGCCGGTGGCATGCCCTACGTGATCCGCGAATTGATCGGCGCAGGCCTCGCCCATGCGGATATCATGACCGTATACGGCAAGTCGCTCGAAGAGGGCGCGCAGGAGCCGGTCATGGATGGCGACACGCTCAAATGGAGAGCCGCGCCAGAGGTTTCGGGCGATGAGAAGATGTTGCGCCCGGTAGCTGCACCATTCCAGCCCGAAGGCGGCTTCCGCCTGCTCAAGGGCAATCTCGGCCGCGGCACGATCAAGGTCAGCGCTGTGGACCCCTCGCGCTGGACGATCGAAGCGCCTTGCCGGGTATTCAGCGACCAGAACGACGTTCTGGCAGCCTTCAAGGCCGGCGAATTGGAGAAGGATGTTGTGGTCGTGGTGCGGTTCCAGGGACCCGCGTCGAACGGCATGCCCGAGTTGCACAAGCTGACACCGCCGCTCGGAGTGCTGCAGGACCGCGGCTTCAAGGTTGCTCTGGTCACTGACGGCCGCATGTCTGGCGCGTCCGGCAAGGTTCCTGCTGCGATCCACGTGTCGCCGGAAGCGAAGACCGGTGGCCCACTTGCCAAACTGCGCGACGGCGACATCGTGCGCGTCTGCGCAGACACAGGCGAACTGGCTGCGTTGGTCGATGCTGCTGAATGGTCCGCACGCGAGAATGCGCCTGCTCCCGAAGCAGCCATGGGCGTTGGGCGTGAACTGTTCGCCTTGATGCGCCTGCATTCGGACGAGGCCGAACGCGGCGGTTCGGCGATGCTGGCTGCAGCCGGGCTCTGACGGCAACGAAAGAGAATAGGGGGGCAGGATGCAGGTAGTTGCCGTCGATATTGGCGGGACCCACGCCCGCTTCGCGATTGCGGAAGTGACGGGGGGAAGGGTCGTTTCCTTGGGTGAAGCGGTCACGCTGAAGACCGCCGAACACGGGTCTTTCCAGCTCGCCTGGGAGGACTACGGGCGGATCGTCGGCAGGCCGTTGCCGTCGGCAGCAGCGATCGCAGTTGCGGGCCCGGTTGGCGGCGAGATCATCAAGTTCACCAACAATCCGTGGATCATCCGACCGGCTCTGATTCCCGAGAAGCTCGGTGCGGAACGCTACGTGGTGGTGAACGATTTTGCCGCCGTGGCTCATGCAGTGGCGCAGGCGGACGATAGTCATTTCCTGCATCTCTCCGGCCCGGAAACGGATTTGCCATCCACTGGCGTGATCAGCGTCGTCGGCCCCGGCACCGGCCTCGGTGTCGCGCAACTCTGGCGGAACGAAAGCGCCTATCGCGTTCAACCGACCGAGGGCGGGCATATCGATTACGCGCCGCTCGATGCGATCGAGGATGCGATCCTCGCAGGCCTGCGCAAGCGTCATCGCCGGGTATCGGTCGAACGTGTCGTGGCAGGGCCGGGCATAGTCGACATCTACGAGGCTCTCGCGCTGTTGGAAGGGCGCCCATACACCCCCCGCAAGGACCGCGAGCTTTGGGAACTCGGCACTTCAGGTGGCGATAGCCTGGCGGCGGCGGCGGTTGACAGATTTTGCCTGTCGTTGGGCAGCGTTGCCGGCGACCTCGCGCTTGCGCACGGTTCGACTGGCGTGGTGATGGCGGGCGGACTTGGCCTGCGCATCAAGGACACGCTAGTGCGATCGGGATTTGCCGACCGGTTCCGCGCCAAGGGTCGCTTCGAAGGGCTGATGGCGGCGATCCCGGTGAAGCTGATTACCCACCCGCAGCCGGGCCTGTTCGGTGCAGCAGCAGCCTACGCCCAAGCCTATCCAGACTGATCAATGTGTGGATAGGCGCGCGGTGCCTCGCCCGCCTATGGATGGGACCAGATAGACCGGCATTCTCGCTTTAATCGGGCAATTAATTCTGGTGGATTCGTTCTGCCGAAGCGGTATTGCTTGGGTCGGAAGCATGAATGCGGATGCCGAAGGAGAAGGTGCCCAGATGGAATACGAGACCATTCGCGTCGAGCGTGCAGGCGATGTCCTCAAGATCGTGCTGAACCGGCCGGAGCGGCTGAACGCCTGTCCGCCGAACATGGCGCTTGAACTGGCCAATGCCGTCAGCGATCTCGGTGGAGCACGTGCCGTCGTGATCACCGGAGAGGGCCGCGCGTTTTGCTCCGGCGCTGATCTTGCCGCGCGGGGTGATCGCTCGATTGCAGGCGGGCGAGGTGCCTACACTGCGCTGACGCAGGCCTATAATCCCTTGATGCTTGCATTATCGCGCCTGCCGGTTCCGGTGGTCACGGCGGTCAATGGACCTGCGGCAGGCGTCGGATGCTCGATAGCGCTGGCAGCCGATTTCGTGATCGCCGCCCGCAGCGCCTACTTCCTCCAGGCTTTTGTCAACATTGGGCTCGTGCCCGATGGGGGCGCCTCGTGGATGCTTACGCGTCTCGTCGGCAAGGCGCGTGCCACCGAGATGATGATGCTGGGCGAGAAGATCGGAGCGGAGAAGGCAGAAAGCTGGGGCCTGATCTACAAGGCTGTGGACGATGCCGCTCTTCAGGACGAGGCGATGGCTCTGGCTACCCGACTGGCAGCAGGGCCAACGGTTGCCCTCGGCGTGATGCGGCAGAACATCGCCAAGGCGCTTGAAGCGGACTACGCCAGCGCCTTGCTCGTCGAAGCCGAAGGACAATGGAAAGCCGGCGACAGCGCCGATGCGGCCGAAGGTGGAAAGGCGTTTCTTGAAAAGCGCAAGGCGGCGTTCACCGGCAAGTAAACCCTTGATATGCGGATGGTCTACCCCACTTCAGGGGTATGACCACCCGCAGGATCTGGACTATCGGCTATGAGCAGGCAACCGTGCCTGCGGTGATGAAAGCGCTGCGTGAGGCGGGCGTTGAGGTGCTTGCCGATGTCCGGGCGCTTCCTCTGTCTCGCAGGCCGGGCTTCTCAAAGTCGGCGTTGGCGGCAAATGCGCGCGACGCCGGAATCGAGTATGTGCATTTCAAGGCGCTCGGAACCCCGGCCGAAGGACGCGCGGCGGCACGGCGCAACGATCACGCAACTCTCGAGCGGATTTACGAGGGCCAGCTCGAACTTCCCGAAGCGATAGTGGCCGGTGCCAGGTTGGCCGACATGGCAAGCGAGCGGAAGGTTGCTCTGCTCTGCTATGAGCGCGAGGCACACGGTTGCCATCGCACCTTGCTGCGGCAGGCCATCTTGCCGGACTTCGAGGTGATCGACCTGATCCCCGTGGACGCTGCCTAGGCGCGCAATTCCTCATCGAGGAACGCTGCCACGTCGGCGAGGTCGACGTCCTTTGCAAGGAATGTCTGCCCGATCCCCCGCATCAGCAGGAAGGGCAAGGTGCCTGCGTCCATTTTCTTGTCGTGCAGCATGTGGCCCACCAGGCGGCGGCCATCGCAGGCGAGGCCAAGCGATTGCAACGATGATGGCAGGCCGACCGCTTCCATGTGGGCCGCTATCCGACGCGCATCCTGTCCGTTCATCAGCCCTCGACGTGCCGAGAAGCGCGCGGCGAGTACCGTGCCCAGGGCAACGCCTTCCCCATGGAGCAGGCGGTCCGAAAAGCCGGTCTCCGCTTCCAGCGCATGGCCAAAGGTGTGGCCCAGGTTCAGCAACGCGCGGACTCCGGCAGTCTCCTTCTCGTCTGCGGCGACGATCCGGGCCTTTGCTGCAACGCTCCTGGCAATTGCGGTTTCCCGCGCGCCGCTGTCACCTGCGAGCAACCTTGTCCCATTGGCCTCGCACCATTCAAAGAAGGGCGCGTCGTCAATCAGGCCGTACTTGATGACCTCGGCGTAGCCTGCACGGGTGTCGCGCAAGGGCAGCGTGTCGAGGGCCAGCGGATCGGCGAGTACCAGCGAGGGCTGGTGGAATGCGCCAACCAGGTTCTTGCCGGCGGGCGTGTTGATTGCGGTCTTGCCCCCGACACTGGAATCGACCTGGGCAAGGAGCGTAGTGGGAATCTGGATGAACCCGCAGCCCCGCTTGATCATCGAGGCGGCAAATCCCGTCAGGTCTCCGATCACGCCTCCGCCGAGGGCAACGATGTTGTCCTTGCGCTCGACTTCCAGTGCCAGCAGCCAGTCGACAACTTCGGCGAGGCACTGCCAGCTCTTGGTGCTTTCGCCGGCGGGCAGAACGAGCCATTCGCTGCGGATGCCTGCAGCCGTGAATGAGGCCGCAACCACTTCGCGCCAGTTTGCGGCGACGTTCGCATCGGTGACAACGGCAACACGGTCCTTGCGAAGGAATGGCCGGCAATGCTGGCCCGCATTGGGCAGCAGCCCTGCCTCGATGCGCACTTCGTAAGGGACGCCAGCGATGGCGACGGGGATCACAGCCATTTGTCGATTGCCTTGAGTATCTTGTCGGCAGTCACATGATGCGGCTGCGCACTGCTGGTGACGTGAATCGGTGCCTGGGAGTAGAACGGTTCCCGTTCTGCTTTGAGGCGAGCCAGGATCTCGCGCGGGTCTCCCGACCGAAGGAGGGGGCGGTTGTCCTTCCGGCCTACCCGCTCGACAAGGGTTTCGACGTCGCTGTCGAGCCAGACTGCAATGCCTTTTTCAAGGATCAGTGCGCGGGTTTCGGCATTGCAGAATGCGCCGCCGCCGGTGGAGAGCACCTTGCGGTCCGTGTGTTGGCCCGTGCCCATCAGGCGAACGATGACGCGACGCTCACCATCGCGAAAATATTGTTCGCCATATGTCGCGAAAATCTCGGGAATCGGCATGTGTGCGGCGCGTTCGATCTCTTCGTCCGCGTCGAGGAAAGGCAGGTGCAGCATTGTCGCCAGCTTTCTGCCGACGGTCGTCTTTCCCACACCCATCATGCCGACGAGCACCAACGGTCGTGCAATCCGCCGCGCGATGCGGGCGATTTCGGACGAGCTAAGCGGATGCGCGTCATGTTCCATTGCCGCGCCGCCTATACTTGCGCTAGTGCCCGTTGCAAGCACCGCCTCGACTGCACGGCGGTGCAAAAGGGTTTGTCGTCTGGTACCGGGTGGTTGAATGAAGAGGATTGCCGTGGTCGCTCTGGCAGCAGTTGTAGTGGTGGCCTTGTTGACGGTGATCTGGATCAGCGGTGGAACACAGCCGATGCAGTGGGTTGAACAGCCGGTCGGCGAACCTCCGGTCGGGGGCAATGCGCAGTGAGCAGGCGGGTGTCCGGAAGGATGACGTTCTGGCTGGGCGGCGTTGCTGCCCTGGCTTCCCTGTCCGGGGCCTTGCTTGCGCAGGAATCCCTGCTCCCACCGGGCTTTGATAACCCTCCTGCGCCCACGCGCCCCGCGCCACAGCGATCCAGCGCCCCAGCACCGGCACCGGCACCGGCACGCAACGCGGCTCCCGCGGCAGTGCGTCCAGCTGCTTCGGGATCGGCGGCTCCCATGCCGACAGCTTCGCCCGTCGTGCAACCGTTGCCCGACACGGTGCAACCCGTAGCCACGACCGGGGGCGGTCTCAGCGATCAGGCATTGCTCGATTCGATCGACCCGGCACTGCTCGCCAAGCTGATAGATTCGGCGAGGCCCAAATCGGACATTCCGCCGGCCGGACGGCGCAGCCTCGATGTCGTGGGCGTGATCGACCAGAGCGATGGCGGCTTCCCGGTCGGCTCGACGCATTACCTCAACGGCCCGTTCGTCGAGGGCGTGATCACGAAGATGCGCGGACGCTTCGTGTCGCGCTGGGGCCACATCCTCGCACGCAGGGTGATTGCCAGCAGGCTGGCAACACCTGTCGGCATGAACGGGGCGGACTGGGCAGCGATGCGTGCGCAGCTGCTGCTGCGCATGGGCGAGGCGGACGCGGCGCGGGCGATGGTGCAATCGGTCGACAGCGGAAATTTCACCCGTGGTCTCGAGGATGCGGCGATGGCGAGCTTCCTTGCCACGGCGGATCCCGTCGGGCTGTGTCCCATCACAGCACTCACTGCAGCAGGCCGGCCCGGGTGGGACTGGGAACTTTCACGTGCGATCTGTTCTGCCTTCACCGATGAAGGTTCGACTGCGATGGCCACGCTCGACAAGGCCTTGCGCAGGGGAACCGGAACCAAGATCGACATCTTGCTGGCACAGAAGTTCGCTGGAGCGGCAACGAACGCGCGGCGTGCTGTCAAGATTGAGTGGAACGATGTGGAGGCACTGACGCCCTGGAGCATCGGCATGTCCTTTGCCACAGGGCTTGAGCCTCCGGAGGACCTGCGCAAGAAGGCTGGCGAGAACTATGCCTTGCTGGCGGCGCGGGCGCCGATGCTCTCCATTTATTCACGGGCCGCGGCTGCCGATGTTGGCGCTGCACGTGGCGTACTGTCGTCGCGGTCACTGATCGACCTCTACAGCGCGATCTATGCTCAGCGCGATGCCGAGGCAGCAGACGCCACTGAGGATGAATGGACCCAGCGGGCAGCGACCCTGCGCACCGCCTATGTGGCCGAGGCGCAGGAAGACCGGCTTGACGCGATCCGCAGCCTGTGGGGCGATGGCAATGATCCGGAGCGGGCCTATGCAGGGCTGGTCCTGACATCTCATGCATCAGCACGGATGGTCCCCTCCGAGGCACTGGCCGATAGCGCGGCGCCCTTGATTTCGTCGATGCTGACCGCCGGACTCGATCGCAACGCGATAAAATGGGCACCGTTCTGCCCGGTTGGAACGGAGGCCTGGGGATTGCTGGTCCTGTCAAATCCGGGCCGGGCGAACCGGACTGGGTCTGAAGGGCTGAACGCATTCGCTGACAATGACGACTCCGATAACGCGATCAGATCGCGCTTCCTGCTTGCGGGCATGATGGGGCTCGAGCGGGTCGACCCTGCCGTCGCGCGCGACTTTGCAGGCAAGCTGGGCGTTGATTTCAACCGGCAGACTCGTTGGACCCGGGCGATCGATCAGGCTGCGGCGTCGAACAATCAGGCCTTGGTGGCTTTGCTTGCGGCCTTTGGCATGCAGGGCGATGGCTGGGGCCGGATGACCCCGTTGCACCTCTATCATGTGGTGTCGGCCCTGCACCGTGTCGGGCTCGGTAACGAGGCGCGCATGATTGCTGCCGAAGCCGTCGCTCGCGTCTAAGGGGGTGAAAGCCAGGGCAGAGCCTGCAGTCGAAGATTTTCTGTCGATGCTGGCTGTCCAGCGCGGAGCGGCACCCAATACAATCGCCGCCTATCGCCGCGATCTTGCGGGTGCGGCCGAGGCGATCGGGTGCTTGTCGACAGCAACGCGCGAAGACATTTCGCGGCTTTCGGTCGCCTTCGCGGACCTGGCGCCTGCCTCCCTGGCACGAAAGTCTTCGGCTTTGCGGCAGTTCTACGGCTTCCTTGTCGACGAAGGGGTGAGAGAGGACGATCCGTCCGGCGCCTTGCCACGGCCAAAGACCCGACGCCCTCTCCCCCGCCTGCTCGGCCATGAGGAGATCGGCGCTCTTTTCAGGCAGGCGGAAGAGGATGCCGCGTCCCGGACTCCGGAGGGTCTGCGGATGCTGGCGCTGTTGGAGCTTCTCTACGGGTCTGGCCTGCGAGCGACTGAGCTGGTTTCGCTCCCGGTGGCGGCGGTGCCTCGTGATGCACCGTTCCTGACGATCACGGGAAAGGGAGGGACGCAGCGGATGGTGCCGGTTTCCGCCCGGGCCGTGAAGGCGTTGTCCGATTGGCTGGTAGCGCGGGGAGGGGGCGGGCGATTCGTCTTCCCATCGCCGCGAGGTGGGTTCCTGTCGCGCGTTCGATTGTTCCAGTTGCTAAGGGATTTGGCGCTTCGGGCTGGCCTGGACCCGGAAAAGGTCAGCCCGCATGTGCTGCGCCATGCCTTCGCCACCCATCTCCTGGAGGGCGGCGCTGACCTGCGCGTGTTGCAGACCTTGCTGGGCCACGCAGATATCGCAACGACGCAGATCTATACCCACGTTGATTCCGCGCGTCTGGTCGCCCTCGTAAACCAGCGTCATCCGCTTGCCCGGAGTTGACCAAATCCGCGCTCGCGCCTAGCGGATTGGCCATGATTTCCTACCTCGAGTTCGAAAAGCCGGTCGCCGCGCTGGAAGCCCGCATCGCCGAACTGCGCCAGACTGCGCAGGGCGGAGACATCGACATCTCGTCCGAGATCCGCAGGCTTGAAAGCAAGTCGGCCGAATTGCTCGCCAGCACGTACAAGGCGCTGACCCCTTGGCAGAAGACGCAGGTTGCACGGCACCCTTCACGTCCGCATTTCAAGGACTACGTCGAGAAGATCTTTACGGATTTCATGCCTTTGGGCGGGGATCGTCTGTTCGGTGAAGATCAGGCGATCGTCGGTGGTTTCGCCAAGCTGGATGGTCGCCGGGTCATGCTTATCGGCCATGAAAAGGGCAACGATACCCAAAGCCGCATTCGCCACAACTTCGGCATGGGCAAGCCCGAAGGCTATCGCAAGGCGATCCGGCTGATGGAAATGGCGAGCCGATTCGGGCTGCCTGTCGTGACGCTTGTGGATACCTCTGGCGCCTTCCCGGGCGTAGAGGCGGAAGAGCGCGGTCAGGCTGAAGCAATCGCAAGGTCAACGGAGGCCTGTCTTGCGCTGGGCGTTCCGATGGTGGCGACCATTGTGGGCGAGGGCGGATCGGGCGGCGCAGTGGCGCTGGCAAGCGCAGAACGCGTCCTGATGCTTGAACATGCCGTTTATTCGGTCATTTCTCCTGAAGGATGTGCCTCTATCCTGTGGCGTACGGCCGAGAAGGCTGCAGATGCGGCAGAGGCCATGAAGGTGACGGCGCAGGATCTGCTTTCGCTTGGCGTGATCGACCGCATCGTGCGCGAACCTGTTGGTGGAGCGCACCGCGATCCTGACGCGACCTGTGCGCTCCTGGGCAAGGCCATCGGCGAAGAGCTCGATGCGCTGGTCGGAAAGCCGGCGGACGAGCTGCGCCAGATCCGGGCAGAACGCTTCCTGCGCATCGGCGCCTGATCGCGGGCGCCATCTGGCGCTCGGGAACCGGATTTGCGACAAGACGGTTATCGGACCAGTCCCGTAGCGGGCGGGTGTTCTGCACTCGCGTCCCGCTAGACCTTCGCCTTGGGGAGTTGAAGATGCCGTTATTCCGCCGTTCGCGTGCAGCGTTTCTGACTGTGTCAGTCATCGCGATGTCGTCTCTGCCTGCATGTGTCAGTCAAACTGGCAGTCCGGCAAGCGCGCAAGGCGCGACGCAGGCTATCAGCGCAGCCGACAAGAAGCAGGGCGCCGAGGCGCATCCACAACTGCTTCAGGAATTTGGCGGAGCGATGACGGGGGCGCAGGCCACCTATGTCGAAACGGTGGGCAAGAATATCGCGATCCAGTCCGGCCTCAGCAACGCACGCGGTGATTTCACCGTCACCTTGCTGAATTCCCCGGTCAACAATGCCTTCGCCATCCCCGGTGGCTATGTCTACGTAACGCGTCAGCTTGCGGCGCTGATGAACAATGAGGCCGAACTGGCCGGCGTGCTGGGCCATGAAGTCGGTCACGTAGCCGCACGCCACGCGGCCAAGCGCGAAAGCCAGGCGACTCGCAATTCCTTGCTCGGAGCGCTGGGATCGATTCTGTCGGGAGCATTGCTTGGTAACAGCGCCCTTGGTCAGCTTGGCCAGCAGATCTTTTCCACCGGCAGCCAGTTGCTGACTCTCAAGTACTCGCGCGGCCAGGAAACCGAAGCGGACAACCTCGGGATCACCTATCTTCAGCGGGCAGGTTACGATCCTCGCGCAATGTCGACGGTTCTGCAAAGCCTTGCCAACCAGAATGCACTTGATGCCAGCGTGAAGGGGACGACGAATCAGGTGCCGGAGTGGGCCAGCACCCACCCTGATCCGGCGTCCCGCGTGCGGGCAGCATTAACCCGAGCGGGCAACACGACGGGAAGAACGAACCGGGACACCTTCCTCGCTGGCATCAACGGGCTGACCTATGGGGATGATCCTGCTCAAGGCATCGTCGATGGTTCCAGCTTCGTGCATCCCGCTCTGCGGCTTGCCTTCCAGGCACCCAATGGCTTCTACCTCGTAAATGGCACTCGAGCGGTCTCCATCTCCGGGCAAAGCGGGAAGGGCGAGTTTTCGACCGCAGCCTACAGTGGAAATCTCGAGAATTACGTGCGCTCGGTCTTCACCAAGCTTTCCAGCCAACAGCAGCTCGCACCTGCAACGCTTGAACGGACCACGGTCAACGGCATCCCCGCCGTCTATGGCGCGGCACGCGTCAACAGCGGCAATGGGCAAGTTGACGTTGTCGTCTTCGCCTATGAGTTCGGCCCGCAGCAGGCCTATCACTTCACGACCATCAGCCAGGCTGGGCAAGCCTCGCAGTTCGATACCATGTTCCGATCAATCCGGAGAATCAGTGCAACCGAAGCATCGGCGGTCAAGCCTCGCCGGCTGTCGGTGGTAACTGTAAAATCGGGCGACACTGTCGAATCCCTGGCGAAGCGGATGGCCTATACCGACCAGCCGCTGCAACGGTTCCTGGTGCTGAACGGTCTCACTTCCGGCAGCCGGCTCGTCCCGGATCAGAAGGTCAAACTCGTAGTTTACTGATGCTGCCTAGCGCGTGAGGAAGCGCGCTCCTGCGCCACGCACTCAAACGAAAGAAGCGGCCGCATCGCGACCGCCTCTCCGTTTTTAATCGGCTGTGGAGCCGTTCAGCAGGTGCTTACTGCGCAAGCGTGTCTGCGTTGTCCATCTTGCCGCCAACAGTGGTGAACGTGTTCTCCAGCGAGTTGCCCAGCTGGGTCATGGCGCTGATGGCAGCAACAGCGACGAGAGCAGCGATCAGGCCGTATTCGATCGCGGTTGCACCTTCGTTGTTGGCGAGCAGGTCACGGAAAAGCTTCATGTTCGGTCTCCTAGAGGTGGTGCTTCATTCTTCCCGTCCCGCCCCATCTTGTCCCCGGAGCGAGCATTCGTTGTCTTACTTACAAAAAACTAAGGACTGGTTAATCCTTGTTCGTTCGCAAGTCAGTGCGTCGATCTACAGTGACGTACAGGTTATACAGAGCGTCGGAGAAGTTCTTCATGCCAAAGGTGGCAGCAAGGCCGATCAACGAGATAAGTAAACCGTATTCGACAGCTGTAGCGCCGCTCAGGTTACGGAAGATTTTGAGAAGAAGGGTCTTCATTTCCGTTTCCATGGTTGCGGCATAGGTTGGTCTACGCTGGCATTCCTAAGAAAAGGTTGATACGCGCGCGGAATGGAAAGATTCTCGACAGTCATGATCGTCGTGGCGGTTGCGATCCTTGATCGGGAAGGGCGCGTGCTGATGCATCAACGCCCTCCGAACAAGCAGCACGGCGGCCTCTGGGAGTTTCCAGGCGGCAAGGTGGAGGCGGGGGAAAACCTCGCTGCAGCGGTTGTAAGGGAAATCGACGAGGAACTCGGCCTTGCGATCGACGCAGAAGCCCTGTTTCCGATTTCCTTTGCGCATGATGCAGTTGCTTCGAGTTCCCGGCAGATCCTCCTTCTGCTCTATGGCGCGCGAATCTGGAGTGGCGTGGCGATGGCGAAGGAAGCTGGGAGCGCAATCTGCTGGGTAGGCGCCGAGGAACTGGCAGGTCTGCCGATGCCCCCGTTGGACATTCCGCTGGCCCAGGCGGTAATTCCTCTGCTTGGGGGTTGCCAAAGGTGAATCAGCCCCCTAAAGGCGCGTCTCCCAAGCACCCGTAGCTCAGCTGGATAGAGCATCAGACTACGAATCTGAGGGTCGGACGTTCGAATCGTTCCGGGTGCGCCATCACCGTCTCTCGAAAGAGCCCGCCTTAGCGCGGGCTCTTTTCGTTTCTGGCAGTCCATGCATTTGTGCGACCGCGAACTGCGAGCCAAAACGGTTCGCGGAATTTGCATAGGTATCCATAATAGCTTCGTATTGACCGAACAGCGTTGCGAACGGGCTGTGCTAAGGTATAGGCTCGCCTGTGCGTTCCTGACCCTACGGAACCCGAGGCTGCCAGAAAAGGAAACCCAGACTTGGCGAAGTCCCCGAGGCCCAGAGCCAATACATCTGCCACGAAACCAGCCGTTAAGCGTGCGACCACGTCCGTGGTCGGGGCCGAGCCGGTCATTGCGTCCGACGTAGCCGAAGAAGCGACCTTCGCCTTGCGGAGTCTCCAGCAGGCGCATGCGAACAACAAGCGCTACGATGCCAGTGATGAGGAACTGCTGAAGTTCTACGAGCAGATGGTCCTGATTCGCCGCTTTGAAGAGAAGGCGGGCCAGCTCTACGGTCTCGGCCTGATCGGCGGGTTCTGCCATCTCTACATCGGCCAGGAAGCTGTCGCTGTGGGTCTTCAGTCCGCCCTCAAGGAAGGGCACGACAGTGTGATCACCGGGTATCGCGACCATGGCCACATGCTCGCTTACGGCATCGATCCCAAGGTCATCATGGCAGAGCTTACCGGACGCGGCGCTGGCATTTCGCGCGGCAAGGGCGGCTCGATGCATATGTTCAGCACCGAGCACAAGTTCTACGGGGCGCTGGTCTCGCCTTTGCGCACAAATACCGCAACGATGGCGGCGTCTGCATGGCGTACTTCGGCGACGGTGCGTCGAACCAGGGCCAGGTTTACGAAACTTTCAACATGGCGGCGCTGTGGAAGCTGCCGATCATTTTCGTGGTCGAGAACAACGGTTACGCGATGGGGACGGCGGTAAAGCGCGGTTCGGCGGAAACGCACTTCTATCGCCGTGGCACGGCGTTCCGGATTCCGGGCATGGACGTGAACGGCATGGACGTTCTCGAAGTCCGCCAGGCAGCGGAAGTTGCGCTTGAGTACGTCCGCGCCGGCAATGGCCCGGTCCTGATGGAACTCAAGACCTATCGCTACCGTGGCCACTCGATGTCTGACCCTGCAAAGTATCGCAGCCGTGAGGAAGTGCAGGAAATGCGCGACAATCACGATCCGATCGAGGGCGCCAAGGCCGAACTTCTCAAGCGCGGTGTGACCGAGGAGAAGATCAAGGAAATCGACAAGCGCATTCGCCAGGTTGTCGCCGAGTCGGCGGACTTCGCCGAAACATCGCCCGAGCCCGATGTGGCCGAGCTTTATACCGACGTGCTGGTGGAGAACTATTGAGATGGCCATCGAACTGAAGATGCCTGCGCTCTCCCCGACGATGGAGGAGGGCACGCTTGCCAAGTGGCTGGTCAAGGCCGGAGACGAAGTGAAATCGGGTGACATCCTCGCCGAGATCGAGACCGACAAGGCAACGATGGAATTCGAAGCTGTCGACGAGGGTACGATCGGTGAAATCCTCGTGGCTGAAGGCACCGAGGGCGTGAAGGTCGGCACTGTCATTGCGACCATCAAGGGCGAAGATGATTCGGCTGACGCGGCACCTGCAGCTGCAGCCGCACCCGCAGTCGAACAGAAGGCAGCCGAAAGCGAAGCGCCTGCCGGACAGGACGCCAAGGCCAAGGCAGCGGCCGCGATCGCGCCCAAGAGCGATGCCAAGCCGGCCGCCGATCCCGAGCTTCCCGCTGGCACGGCGATGGTTCCGACCACGGTTCGCGAAGCGCTTCGCGATGCCATGGCCGAGGAAATGCGTGCCGACGATCGCGTTTTCGTGATGGGCGAGGAAGTGGCCGAGTACCAGGGCGCGTACAAGGTAACGCAGGGTCTGCTCGAGGAGTTCGGCCCACAGCGCGTCATCGATACCCCCATCACCGAGTATGGCTTTGCCGGTATCGGCGCAGGCGCTGCCATGGGCGGCCTTCGCCCGGTCATCGAGTTCATGACGTTCAACTTCGCCATGCAGGCGATCGATCACATCATCAACTCGGCCGCGAAGACCAACTACATGTCCGGTGGCCAGATGCGCTGCCCGATCGTGTTCCGTGGCCCCAACGGTGCTGCCAGCCGCGTCGGTGCGCAGCACTCGCAGAACTACGGTCCGTGGTATGCCAACGTCCCTGGCCTCGTCGTCATCGCCCCCTATGACAGCGCCGATGCAAAGGGCCTGCTGCGCGCGGCCATCCGCAGCGAGGATCCGGTTGTCTTCCTCGAGAACGAACTGGTCTATGGCCGCACTTTCGACGTGCCGCAGATCGATGATTTCGTCCTGCCGATCGGCAAGGCGCGCATCGTTCGTCCGGGCAAGGATGTCACGATCGTTTCATACTCGATCGGCGTCGGCTTCGCGCTCGAAGCAGCCGAAGTGCTTGCCGCCGAAGGCATCGATGCGGAAGTGATCGATCTTCGCACGCTTCGCCCTCTCGACAAGGAAACGGTTCTCGCCTCGCTGGCGAAGACCAACCGCATGGTCGTGGCCGAGGAAGGCTTCCCGGTCTGCTCCATCGCTTCCGAGATCATCGCGATCTGCATGGAAGAGGGCTTCGATCACCTTGACGCCCCCGTGCTGCGCGTGTGCGACGAGGATGTGCCGCTGCCTTACGCGGCAAATCTCGAAAAGCTGGCCCTGATCGACGCCAGCAAGATCGCGGCTGCCGTGCGGAAGGTCTGCTACCGCTGAAGTGGTGGATCCGCTGAAAGTTCAGGGGCGCCGGAGCGATCCGGCGCCCTTCTGCATTCAGTGGTATCCGTCATAGACGTTGCATCGTGCGATGGGGTTCGGCGCTGCGGCGTTCCGTTGGTAGATCTGGGTCAGGTCCCGATCCGCACGGACGTTGAAAGTTGCGGTGGTCCGTATCACGGCATCGGGTACGAAGCGTTGGCTGACGAGGGGCTGGTACGCGTACTCGATCTCGACGAAAATGACCGCATCGCCTTCGGTCGCGGTCACTTCCTCCCCTGCTGGCCCCATTCCGGACAGCGAGCCGTCGGTTCCCGTTCCCTCACCACCGTACGACGATTGAAAGTTCCGCTTACCCTTGCAGCGCTGCCAGTGGATGTATTGCGTATCTTCAGTGCCGGGCACAACCTCGAGGCTGCTGATGACCACGCGGCCATGCTCGAACAGATCAAGCTTGCCCGCCTGGATGTTGGCGCCAACCAGCAGGTCGTTGATGTCGCTTTCGTAGATCTTCAGGTTTTCGAGCATCGACTCGTCGCCAATGCGTGACCCGTTATCGGCCAGTTGCATGGCAAGCTGGCTGACACGCATATGAGTGATGGCAAGATTGCCCAGTTCCGCTCCCCACAGCCCGAGAGTTAGCACCAGTGGCGCCCCAAGAGCGAGCTCCACCGCCGCGACGCCGGAGCTGTTGCGGACCAGGCCCGCCAGGCGTTCGATAACCCGCTTCATGTACAGTTCCCGAGTTTCGCCCGGCTTTTCTGGGCATCGTAGGGCTGGTTCCGGAGTACCGTGCTGGCGCTGTTGGTCACTGTTTCGCTGAGGCCAATCAATGACGCCATCGGGAATTTGCGACTGTAGGTCATGGTCGCGGTATAGACGACCGCGTCGCGCGCTCCTCCCAGGCCATTGGCGCCTCTGTCGCGATCCCAAGTGCCGCTGCCGTTGGCGTCCTCGTAAGGCTCTCCGTCATCGCAGACGCCGTTTTCGTTGGCGTCGGTATAGTCTTCCTCCAGTCCGATATCCGTGAAGTTTGCATAAGCCTTGCGCGAAAACGCGATGGAAGCGTCGGGGACCACAAGGCGGACCTCTGCCTTTACCGCATCATCAATCGTGGTCAGCGTGCTTGCTGCCCCTTCGACGGTGGAATTGCGCGCGGCGCGCTGCAGCGCCCCTTGCAGCATGGTGTTTGCATATACCGAGTACCCCATGTCGAAGAGCCCCATCAGCAGGAGCACCAGAACAGGAGATACCAGCGCGAATTCCACCGCCGTTGCGCCATCAGTATCAGTACCGATGCTGTGCTGGTTGCGCCTGATCATTGCGCAAGTCTCAGGTCACCGATCGAGCGCGCGATCTTCCGAAAGGCATTCTCCAGTTCTTCGGCATTTTTCGCACTGAAATAGTGCCCGCTGCCGGCACAGTCGGTCATGATCGGGTTGAGATCGGTGCCGAATGCGACGAACCAGACCGTGACGTTGCGCTTCTTCACTTCCTCGCAGACGAAGGAAAACCGCTTTTCGATCGTCTGCGTTAGCGTGAGGGGCGAACTGGGATTCCAGCGCCGCTGCGCGATCGGTTCCACGCCATATGAGCTGTAACTGATGTCCAGCGAGGAGGTCTGCCCGTCAGTCAGGAAGATCAGGTGGCGACTTGTCCTCTGGCGGGTGGAGACATCGGCGTTCTCGGTCGCAAAGATTCCGCTCGGAGACAGCAATCGCGCCGCCCAGATCATGCCGATGTCGTGGTAAGTGCTGCCTGCGGCAACCAGTCCGTCGATGTAGCTGTCAAACGCGGTCTGGTCCCAGACCTGCAGTTTGCGCGCTGACGTGGGGCAGGCTGCGAATCCGGCAATGCCAGGAGCAAGGAACTCGCTGTTGGTGGTGACTTCGCTGGTGGTGAAGCTGCCCGAGCCATCCCAGAGCCTGGCGCGCTCATAGATCATGGCAGGATACATCGGCCGCCACTGCGTGTCAGGCGCGCCCGCGGTCGGCACGGTGTCGATATCGAGATCGAGAGCGCGATCGAGATCGACATTGTCGTAGTCGTCGATCTCGTAGGTGGATCGCTCTTCAATGCAACCGTTAGACGCTGTGCGCCAGTCGCTCGTGTCCTTCAGCACATCCTTGTAGAGCCAGGAACTGCCTGAAGCGAGACTGGGCTCGGTGATATACTTGAAGGTGTCGACGTAGCTTGCGTAGGTCGTGGTGGAAAGCGTGCAGGTACTGCCTGAACGAGAGACGGAGTAGGTGTTGCCGTTCCTCGTACGATTATAGGTGTAGGTTGTCCTTGTGCCGGACGGATTGCTCACTTGGGCGGTCGTCGTGGACATGAGTTGCGTCGACGTTGTCAGCGTATTCGCTGGCGCAGAACACGTATATCCGCCACCGGCCTCTGTCGCGGCAAACGTCGAGGTGGTGGTGTAATAGGTTCCGGAGACCGGAGAGACCGCACTGTAATAGCCATAAAGCCCGCCGCTGCCGCTGGTGCCAACCAGGGTCCGCGATGGATAGCGCCACTGCGGGACGACCCACTCGTCCTTGAGCAAGCCGCCGACGTTCACGTTTGTTGAATAGGGAACGAAGCCGTAGCGAATCCGGCTTTGTGGCTGGCGATTTGCTTCCATGGTGGCGTAGAAGCCCTTCACCACCGATTTCAGCACGGCGATCTTGGGCGAGGTGTCGTCGGGGTTGCTCTCGGCCATCGAGCCGGTGACATCGAGAGCCATCATGATGTCGGTGTTGGGCACGCTCAGTTCGGCGCGGCAATTTACGGAAATGGCAATTTCGTCCTTGCCGAAGAACTGCATGATGTCGGTGGGAAGGATCACGGACGCAATGCCGCCGACGGATTGATCGTCCTCCAGCGTCATCACGAAGTCTCGGTCGACGGAGTTGTAGATGCCGTCGGCAAAGTTCGCGTTGAAGAAGCGCGTGCCCTTGCTGATGACTGCTGCTCCGTCGATGTCCGGGTCGAAGTCCACGATCGCGCCCAGTTCCTTGCGTGCACCCAGGACGCCTGCATCGCAGGCCTGTTGAAGCCGGGATTCCACCAGATAGTCGCCCGTGAAAAACTCTGAAGCCTTTGGGAATGCGTGGGTTTTAGCGGATTTG
>NZ_LSIA01000255.1:0-23527 GCF_001556015.1 Novosphingobium sp. CCH12-A3
AAGGCCTGACCGCCTGGATCCACCACCTGCAAGGCCACAACGGACCCGTCGACGACCCCCTCGCCAACAAACTCTCCCGCGCCGCCAAAAGCGCCGATCCCATGACCGCGCTGTTCGGTGAAGGCGGGCTGCTTACCAGCAGTTGGCGGCCGCAATAGCCTGAATGGCCCCATCCTGTAGCCGTCGGCTCGCAAGTTTGGGGCAGGTCTGGTGAGATCCGCTACCGGCCGAGCGGGATACTGGCGAATTCCTGCCTGATCTCCTGCAGGGAACGTGCGTCGCGCCAAGTCATCGCGATTGGCTTCGATGCCGCGCCGGGGCCGGTCGATCCCCGTTCGGCAAAGCGCGCGTCTTGCGGGTGGAAGACGGTACCCATGGTGCCGTCCCTCGACGTTCCATTCATCGGCGCCCAATGGTCGGGATGGATATGCGCGTCCATGTGGCATTCGATGAAAAGCGCATGTCCGACAGCTTCAGGATCGGCGTAGCGGCCATCGGCAAAGCGCTTTGTCGGATGCCATGGTCGGGCGAGCGCGACCGAAGCGTCCGGCACGCCCGGCTCGCGCGTCAGGCGGCTGCGATAGATCACGAGGCCTGTAGACTGGGATAGAGGGGTGGAGGGCGCCGCAATGAAGGAATGAAACTCGCCCGGTGCGATTTCCGCGGCCCTCTTTCGCGTCCGGATTTCGCTGTCTTCGATCAGCAGCTGTCCGTTACCGAAGATGAAGTCGATATTGCCGGAAATCAGCGAGCGCGCGATCCAGGCCCGGCCGCCATTCGTGAAAAGGGTATCCTGATAGCCGAGTATCGCTGCATCGCTGATCGCCACGCTGTCGCTGGCCACATCGAGGAGAAGCGCAACGGCTTGCGGGTTGGCAATCTTGCCTTCATCGCTGCCTGCGAGCGCATCGTTGGCCAGATAGTCAAAGGTGTTCTCGATCGTGATGTCCGAAATGCGCACCTCGGCTGCATTGATCGTGAGCGTGGCGGATCCCGGCGTTCCCCAGTTGGCGCGGTGATAACGGCCCGATGTCTGTGCCACGGCGCCGAAGTGGAGGCGGCTGACGTTCCGCCCCGCCCCAACGATCTTGATGCGGTTGCGCCGGATCACGGGCTTCTCTTCGTAATCGCCCGGCATGACGCGGATCTCGATCCATCGTTCGGACTGATCCCGCTCGGCCGCGTTCAGGGCGAGCTGCAGCGAGGTGTAGCAAGGCAAGGCAGACCGAGTGCAGTCCCGTGCAACAGCGTATGTATCGGCGGCAGGACTGGCCACAGCGGACGCTCCGCCGAGCAGTGCTGCGGCGAGGACTCCCAAGCAGAACTTCATCGCCCATCCCCCATCTGGCTGGAACTCAGAAGGGCACGCAGAAACCGATCGATCCTGCGCGCGGTAGGTGTCAGCCACGGCTCAAAAAGCCAGAAATCGTGTGGTGCATCGAACAGATCATATACTTCCGTCCGCGTTGCATGGCTTTTCAGCGCCGCCAGCACAGCCACTCTCCCTGCGGTAAAACGCGGGATGCCGCTCCCGAGGATCAGGGTTGGCGGAGACCTCGGCGAAACATGATGCGCGGCGCTTGCGTCGATCCAGGTCTGCGGAGTGCTTTCGAACGATCCACCGACCCATTGCGCGAACGGCGATTTGTCGCCCGCCGCATTCTCGAATTGCAAAGCCAACGGATCGGTCATGTCGAGCACCCCGTCGAGATCGATCAGGGCTGCGACTGGTACCACGCGGCCCGCCTCGTCGGTGCGTATCCTTGCGTCATATGCGAGCAAAGCCGCCATCTGCCCGCCGGATGACGCTCCGCCTACAGCTATCGAACCGGGCTTGATGCCAAAGCGCGCCGCATTGTCGTGCACCCAGCGCAGGGCGTCTGCCGCATCGGTCATTCCCGAAGGATACCCGGCTTCGGGCGCCAGACGATACTCGGGAAGAATTACGGTATGGCCAAGGCCCGCGAGGCGGCTGGCCAGAGCGTAGAAATGGCTCTTGTCGCCCGATCGCCAGGCACCTCCGTGAACTAGCACCAGTGCAGTGCCCAGCCGTCGTTTCTGCGACGGCAGGAATACATCAAGGCCAAGGCTGCGATCGGACAGGCGCTTGTAAGGACGGTCGAACAGGATCTCCTGTCCCTCGGCAAGGGTCACTGCCGGCCAGGTGATCCCGCTGTACTGATCTTTGTACTGCTCAAAGCGCTGGGCGACGGTATAGCTGTCGTCCACCTCTCTTGCGGTTGCTGGCAACGAACCGGTCAGCCCGCAGGCAGCTGCAGCCGCAAGTGCCATCCTCAACAGCGTCATCAACCGGCCGCTTTCATGCAAGGGGGCCGCCCGCGAGGGGATTTGCGGACGGCCCAGTCATCGTCAGAACTGGTAGCGCGCTCCGACGAACCACTGCGCCCCCGTCCGCGAGAACTCGCGGCCCAGATACTGGCTGCCGTCCCCGGTCCCGTATATCCGCTCCTTCTCGTTCGTGATGTTGATCCCCTGTACCGTCAGGGTCAACTTGGGCGTGATGTTGTAATAAGCCGACAGGTCGACATGGGTCGGACCGTACTTGCGCTCCTGAACGTGGCCGTTTCCGCCCGGTTCACTCAACAGATAGTCGTCGCGCTTGTTCACTGAAACGCGAATGCCAATGCTACCGGTGTCAAAATAACCGGTGAAATTGTACGAATTGGGCGAAAGCCCCGTTGAGTCACGCGCCGATACATGGGTGTAGTTCGATGCCACGCCAAAGTAGGACAGGACGCCCGGCAGGAACGTGAACGGCGCGTTGAGCGTGACTTCGACACCCTTCACGCTGTTGCCGCCAGGGGTATTGACCGCCTGGAAGAAGGTGTAGGGCACCTTGGCCGGATCGGCATTGTATGACGCATCGTAGCGCGGATCGGCGTAGATCGCCTGCCAGTATTCCTGCGGCACCGGCTTGGTCACCACGGCAGTGCTGAGCGAGCTGATAATATCCTTCTTGAACAGACCGACAGCGATCAGTCCGCCCTTGCTGAAATACCACTCCAGCCCGACGTCGTAATCATTGGAGAGGTACGGCTTGAGGTCCGGATTGCCGAGGTTGCCAACGGTCCTTGTGGTGTATTCGAAGGTCGGGGCGGCGATGTTGAGCGAGCCCAGCCCCGGCCGCGTCATCGATCGGGCATAGGCAGCGCGCGCCACGATGTGGGGAGTGATGTTCAGCGCCAGATTGAGCGAAGGCAGGAAATTGTCATAGCTGCGCTTCACCGAAACCGCAGAACCGGCAATGGTTGCCCGTGAATCGATGTTGGTCTTCACGTAGCGGACACCACCGTTGGCCCGCAGAACCATCCCGCCGAGGTCGAACTCCCCGGTAACTTCGCCGTAGCCGCCCAGTGTCTTCTCGATCACTTCCCAGCCCGCAGCCGTATTGGGCGTGTAAGTATCGGAGATCAGGTTGGACGCGCCAACCTTGTCGAAATCGAAGACGGCGAATGTCGGCAGGCCACCCGAGACGACGCCCTTGCCGAAGTTGGAGATGGGGAACGGTTGCAGGTAAGTCTGCGGCGCAAAGCTGGGCAAGTTGCCCTGCGCTTCGGAATAGGCCACCGACCTGCGGCTGTAGGCCAAGCCGGTGCGAGCGGTTATGTTGCCAGCCTCGAGAACCAGGTTGCCCTTGGTGGTAAAGTTGTCCTTGATCACCTTGTTCAGGCGGTTGGCCGCTGTCAGCGCATTGATGAAGTTTGCAGCGTTGTTCGGATCGTAGTTGCCATAGTTCAGGACCGGCACGTCCTGGTTCTTGGTGAAATCATACGAGTAGAAGTGCGGGACTGATCGTGCATAGAAGCGCAGCTCCTCGCGGTCGGCCGCGTCGCGCGCCTTGCCAGCCATGACATCAAGCTTGAGGTTGTCCGACGCCTGCCACTTGGCCGAAGCCACATACTGCTGGAACTTCGAAACCGAAGTCTGGTGACGACTTTCGTACCACGAAGTGACATCGTCAAACGACGCGGCAATCAATTGCTTGCCGTCTGGCGCGATCGTGAACGAACGGGGCGTCTGTCCGACGAAATTGCCGGCCGGACCATGTGTCAGCAGCCACTCCATTGAATTGTAGCTGAGACGGTCGTTTTCCAGGCGCGAGAAGAGCCCGTCGAAGCTGACTTCCAAGGTGTCCGTTGGACGGAACTGCAGCGAGCCGGTCAGGCCGAGACGCTTCTGGTTGTTGCCGAAGAAATCGGCGCGAGGCAGTCGCGGCGCCCACAGGCAGTCCAGATTGTCGGCAGCCGGGCAGTCCACCGGCTTACCGGACACGACGGGATTGGTGTCAGCCCAGCTGTCGCCATTGACGAACGGCGATGTCCAGCGGACCGAGCCGAAGCCTTCCTGATAAACGGTGCGTTCCGAGTAGGCGGCAGACACCAGCACGCCGACCCTGCCATCGGCAAACTGATCGGAAAGCATGGCGGTGACGCGGGGGTCGACCTTGCGGGTAATCGAATTGTAGCCGCCCTGCGCCGAGATCACGGCTTGCGGCTTGTTGAAATCGAACGGCTTTGCCGAATAGAGATCGACTGTACCGGCGATGCCGCCCTCTTCGATCGATGCTCGCTGCGTCTTCTGGACATCGACCCGGTTGAACAGCTCCGATGCAAAGATATGGAAGTCGAACGCACGGCCGGCATTGATGGTGAAACCGCCCGAGTCCAGACCGTCGCTGCTGGCAGGAACCTCCATTCCGTTGAGTGTCGTGCGCGTGAAATCCGGGGCAAAGCCACGCAGGGTGATGTTGCGACCTTCGCCACCTTCGCGGGAGATCGCGACGCCCGGCAGGCGCTGAATGGACTCCGAAAGGTTGAGGTCCGGCATCTTGGCCATGTCCTCGGCCAGAATGCTCTCGGTCAGGTTGATTGACTTGCGCTTGATGTCCTGGGCGCGAACCAGGCTGCCGCGAAAGCCGCTCACGACGATTTCCGGCTGCTGCGCAGGAGCGTCCTGCATGGCTTCCTCGGGCGCAGCAGCAGGAGCGGTGGCGGCCGCCACCGGTGTCATTTCGCTAACTGGGGTCAACGCGGACGCGCGTGTCAGGGCCACTGGCCGAGACGTCACCGTGGTCGACGGACTTCTCGTGACGATGGCATAAGATCCGTTGCCGAGCTGGCGCGCGGCAAGACCCGTCCCTGAAAGCAGCCGGTCAAGCGCCTCGCCAACGCTCATTTCGCCGCGAACGGCGTTGGTGCGGATCGAACGCGTTACCTTTCTGGCGGCAATGACCTGAACATCGCCCTGTCGGCCAAGGATGCTGATCGCCGTTTCGGCGGGTTGCGCATCGATGGAGAACTGCCGGGTCTGCGCAGCGGCTTCAGCTTGTGAGGAGACCGCACAAACAATAGCTGACGAAGCTAGCAGTATATTTCTCGAAACCGACATCAATCCCTCCCATATTCAGGCTTGCCAGGCTTTTGATTGTGCCTGTGCAAACAAGAGCTCCCAGAAACAAAAATCCTTCCAAAAAAGATTTGCTTCCGATCTTTTTTCGGGTCGCCTACTCTATTCTGATAATTCCCGGCTCGGCAGTATTTATGCGGACCCCAAGGCTTGCTTTGACCGCTTCTGCGAAACCATCCGGATCGTTTACACGAAACAGACCGTCGAATTGTTCGGCTGCGATCGCCGGATCGGCGATGACGATCTGGCGCCGGTTATAGCGGTTGAACTCCTCGGCAGCGCTGGAGAGAGGCGTGCCGTTCAGATCGATCATTCCGCTGCGCCACGCCAGCGCGCGGTCGACGTTGGTAGACTGACCGGTTTCGAAATCGACCAGCGCACTGGCGCCGACGATCGCCCGGTCCCCGCCCTTCAAGGTCAGCTTCAGGTTGCTGTCGTGCCTTGCGGAAGTCTCGACCACGCCTTCTGTCACGAGCACTTCCACCGCCGTTCCCCGGGTCCTGACCGAGAACGCCGTGCCGACCGCGCGAACCTGGACGTCGCCGACCTGGACAATGAACGGCCGCTTGGCATCCTTGGCGACCTCAAACCAAGCCTCGCCCTGCAGCAGGGCGATCTGGCGAACGTCCTGTGCAAGGTTCACCTTGATCTGGCTGGCAGAGTTCATCGTCATCACCGAACCGTCAGCCAGTGGCAACCGCCGGATCTCGCCCACCCGCGTCTCGAAATCAGTGGCACCGTCTCCCAGCCGGAAAGCAAGGTAACCACCGACCACCGAAGCGGCAGCAGCGCCCATCAACCCACGGCGAGTCCAGCGACCGGCGGATGAAATCGCAAGCGGTGCTGATGGCTCTTCATTCTTGGAGTCTGTCGCGGCCGAAGCTGGGTCGAGTGCAACCCATTCGGCTTCCATGCGCAGCAACAAGCCACGACGGGCGGGGACCTCATCGAGCCAGGTCTGCAGCATTGCCTCGTCCGTTGCCGTCCAAGCGCCGGAGTCCATTCGCGCTATCTGCCCCGCGATGAAGTCCTCGTCCGAGGATCGGGTGCTGTTGACGGGCGAAGTCATGTCCGACCTCCACGCCGTGCGGTGGGCCGCGCCGTTCCGCTTATCAGCGCATCGACTTCCGCCTCGGTCTGCTGCCATGCCTGACGGACTGCCCGAACCCCAGTCCAGATCTGTTTCTCTACGGCTTTTTCCGTAATGCCGAGATGCGCAGCGATTTCCTTCTGCGACCAGCCCTGCAGCTTGCGCAGTTCAACCACTTGCCGGCAACGTTCAGGGAGGCCCGCGATAATGGCGAGGACGCGTTGGTAATCCAGGCGGCTCTCGGTCTGACGTTCCGGAGACTGCAGGGTATCGTCGCTGACGCATTCGATGTCTGCGACGACGTCCAGCGCGACGATCTGCTGTCGCTTGATGCGGCGCAGCACCAGGTTTCTGGCTACGGAGTAAAGGTACGCTACCGGATGCTCGATGTGATCGACCGCCGGGAGCATTGCAATTCTGCAGTAGGCTTCTTGCATGACCTCGTCGATCTCCTCGCCGGGCAAGCGGGACCGCGCAAGCCACCCCCGAACCTGCCGCTCATGCGGCAGCAGGTGTTGCGCAACCCACGTTGCCCTCTGGCGACGTTTCGCCAGCTCCGTGTTCGCCTCGCCTCTCGTAGCATCCTCCTGTGCGGCCGATTTTCGACCTTGCATCATATAAGAGTCACCGGATCGCCTAATCCTTCCGCCAAGAAAATTTTTTAGCAGCAGAAAGAGTCGACGTAACGATTACGGGTGCGGCGGACCCGAAAGCCGTACTCTTGGGTCATAGAATGGGAGATCATCGAAGCACTGACCGACGAACAGGTCTTCTGCACATACACTGGTACCCAGCACGACTGAAGCATCCTATCGTTACAAGCCAGCAATGCGCTCGGCGCAATTGTGGGAAAGGTAGAAAGCCGAGCGCGGCCTACCGCGAATGTGGTGAGATTCCGCCTGCACCCAGAACAGACAGATCGATCTTATCAATGCTCGACGCGCCGGTAATTGCCATAATCTCGGCGAGTTCGGCCTGCAGCAACTTCAGCACACGCTCCACCCCCTGAGAGCCCCCCTTGGTCAAGCCCCAAAGCACAGGCCGGCCGACAAGAACGGCACGTGCGCCAAGTGCCAAAGCCCGCAGAACGTCGGCGCCTGTACGAATGCCGCTGTCTGCATAGACTTCAATGTCCCGCCCAACGGCCTCAACGATTGCCGGTAGCGCGTGGGCCACCGGTTGTGAATGGCGCAGGCCCTGGCCAGCGTGATTGGAAACGATCAGCGCGCTTGCACCATGATCACGAGCGCGCAAGGCATCGTCGGGCCGGATCACGCCCTTGAGGACCAGCGGCAGGTCTGAAAGTCCGCGCATCCATTCCACATCTGCCCAGGTTGCAGCAGCGTCGGGAAAAGTTGCCCCCATCGGCCGATCTGCGTAGTCGCGAACGGCGTACATCTTGTGCTCCGGTTCCTGCCATCGCTGGAACAGCGCTTGCGCGGCAAGGCGCATGGGCCTGGGGAATGCCGGCATCACCGGAAGATCTACCGTGAAGCACAAAGCCGAAGCCCCTGCGGCTACGGCCCGATCAATCACGTCCTTTACCACGCCGCGATCGCGCATGAAGTAAACCTGCTGCCAGTATCGCCCGCTTGCTACCGCCCCCACGGCCTCTGGTGGACGCGTGCCCATCATGCTGAGCGTGGTGATCGTACCGGCCGCCACTGCCCCCCGCGCGGTTGCCACCTCCCCTTCAGGATCCACCAGCGTCGAGCCGACGAACGGCGCGGTCATGATCGGCATCGCGACCTTCTGCCCCAGCACCGTGGCAGTGGTATCGATGTGCGAGACGTCGACCAGCGCCCGCGGCCGCAGGTGCAGCGCCTGCCATGCTGCGATGTCGTCGTGCAGCGTGCGCTCCATGCCGACGTTATTGACGAAGTTGCGGTAGGCCTCGGGCATCAGCGGCTCTGCCGCCGCGCGAAACTCGGCCACGTCGAGCAGGTCCTCCTGCTGCGTCACCTGCTCGAAGACAGTCTTTGCCATGATGCCCGCTCCTTTTCTGTCAGCCCGGTTTGCGTTCGGTGATTGTCGGCAGGCGGCGGATCGGCTCGATCGTGATCGCGCGGAAGTACGTCTCCGCCCCCTCCGACTGCAGCTGGATCTTGCCTGCCGTCAGCGGGATCGTCCGGCCCTTGGCGTCCTTGGTGGTGAGGTTGGTCGCCGCCATCACCGGTACGCCGTTGACGACGTGGATCGACCTGTCACCGAAGACATAGAGGTCGAGCGAGTTCCACTCGCCGAGCGGCCTTTCCGCGTCGGTCCCGGCATCGACGTTCCACGTCGGGAAGCTCAAATTCGAGGGCAGGCCGCCATGGAAGTAGCGGCGGCTCGGATAGGGAATCGACGGATCATTGGCGACCGCCACTGTCGCCCCCACGCGCCAGTCCACTGTCCCGAACGAGGGCTTGCCCTTCGAATCGCCGACCGTCAGCAGCATGCCGACCGAATGCGGCACCACCTCGAACTCGATCGCACTCATCCATGTGCCGAAGAACGCGCCATAGGCCCCGTGCGAGTGATAGAGGACGCCGTTATTGCGCGGCATCGGCATCCAGGTGTTCGCGCCCCACTTGTATTCGACGTGGAGGTGGTAGTTGCGGTGGGCCTCCTTTGTGATCAGCCCGCCGAACAGTTTGCCGCTGGAATAGATCGCCGCCGCACCGTCTTCCTGGACGACCTTGAACACGCCGTAGGTATCGTGATTGAGCCCGATCGGCGCGCTGCTGGGCGTCCCGTAAGTCGTGGCTGGCACGGTGTAACCAAGCCAGCTATCCCACCCGGTCAGATCGCGACCATTGAAAAGCATTCTCGGCGCGGCCCTGTTGCGCGGCAGGTTCGTGAGGATGAGATCCTGCTTGCGGTAGGCCGGATCCTTGGCGATTGCCGCCTTCTGTTCGGGCGTCGAACCATCAGGCGGGCCATCGGCAGCAATCGCGCCGGCAGGAGCAATCAGGGCAAGGCTGCAGGCAAATTTGGCAGCCAGAATGCGGTGAGGTGCGGACATTTGGGGAAGCTCCATCAAAAGCGAGAAATCAGTGGGCCCAGGCACTCTCGGCCAGATCGAAAGGCGATGCCGTCAGCGCAATCAGCGCGGCATCGGATTGGAGGTCGATGGTCGCGGGACGCTCGCAGGTGGATTCAAGGTCAATCACCGAATTCGTCGTGGCTGACCTGACGATGGCCTCCATCACCTCAACCGAGTGGACGATGAACTCGGCCCCGGTGCGGTGTCTGCTGCCGGTGCGGATCGCGAGTGCGAGATCGACGAGCCCTGCGCCGCGATAATCGGCCACCGCTCGCCCTGTGTGGTCATGCCGGTTGGGCGTAGCAAAGCCCTGATCGGCGGTAACGAGGCCCATGCGCGGCGCAGGCGGCGCAATCACCGCAGGCTCTCCCCCGAAGAACATCGGGTCGGCCATGGCCAAAATGCCGTCTGACCCGAATAGTTCGCCTGGCCGCAGCGTAGGCACCACAACGTCGAGCGAGATGATGAAGCTGACCGAGGCTTCGGCAAATTCAAGCACAGTGTTGAACGTTGTGTCGACAGTCACCGGAAAAGGCGTGCCCTGACGAGGGCCACGCAGGATGGTACGCTCTGACTTGCCTGCGCCCGAAACGGAGAAAACGCGCTTCACGGGGCCGAGCAGGTTGATCCACATCGTGGTGTAATAGGGGCCGGCATCATACGGCGGCTCACCCCCCGGACGGTAGAATGCCTCCGGGCTCGGGTGGAACAACTCAAGGCCTGGCAGCCCGAGGAACGAGGTGCCGAACACCGCCTTCCCAATCGCGCCCGCATCGAGCGCCTTGCGCGCTGCCTGATGTGCGCTGCCATAGAAGGTGTCCGGTGCCGAACCGATCAGCAGGCCCCGGCGCTCGGCAAGGTCGGCGAGCCGCCGCGCCGCGCCGAGCGACAGGGCGAAGGGCTTTTCTGAATAGACATGCTTGCCTGCCTCAAGCGCAGCGCCGTTGATCTCCTCGTGCGCCACGCCCGGGGTGAGATTGACGACAAGCTCGATCGCTTCGTCGGCCAGCAGCTGCGCCACCGAAACGGCCCGTGCTCCGAAAGCGGTGGCCTTCTCGGCAATTGCCTGAGGATCACGCGTGGCTATTGCACGCAGATCCAGCGCAGGCGAACGCGTAATCGCGTTGAGATAGACCGGGCTGATATCGCCCGCGCCGACGACACCGATCCTGACAGGCTCCATCCAATCCTCCCGGGCAGCCATCAGGCATGCTTCGCCTATGCCACAATTTAATCGTTGATTAGATTATCTTGCGACGAAGTCAATCGTCCTGCGTCCGGATGCGGCCGGCGCGGATGAGCAGACTTGCCTTAAGCGTTTCGCCCTCCGCCAGCATCGCCATCTTTTCGGGCGCGCGGTTGATGGCATCAGTCGGATGGCTGAGCGGTTCGACGCAGAAAAAATCTGCATCCCGCCCGACATAGACACCGGTACAGGGCAGTCCATCGGACGGTTCCATCTCGATCAGCAGGCCATCAGCAGGTCTCTGGATTGTCAGCTTCCCCTTGCGGCCTTCCTGAATCGTGTCGACCACGCGGCTCGTCATCGGAGCACCTTGCCACCAGTCCACCGCCCTGCCCGCGTCGACCAGCGACTGCGGCAGCCCATCGGGCGAAGTTTCCCACTCACCGCGATGCAGGCCATGGTACACGGCGCTGTCATCGCCTGGAAAATACGGATGAAAGCCCAGTCCCGCCGGCATGGGGCTGCTGCTGAGGTTGGTCACGCTCATGCGAATCCGCACGCCGTCGGCCGCCACCGTCACTTGCTGCTCAGCCCGATAGCGCCACGGCCACACCCCGTCGTCGTAATCGTGGACCAGCCGGATTGACGCGCCATCAAGCGCCATCACCTGCCACGGTCGCACCCAGCCATAGCCGTGCAACGCGTGCGGATGCCAGGTATCCGGAAAGTTGGACGGCAGCCTATGCTCGACCCCATCTACCGCGAAGCGCCCCAGCGCGATGCGATTGCAGAACGGAACGATGGGAAAGCACGCCGCGTCCAGAATGTGCCCGGTCCGCGCTTTGCGGAAGACTGGCAGCCCCCTCCAGTCCAGACTGCGCAGCGAACCGCCGACCTGCGGCGCAATCGTCACTTCGTAATTCGACGTCGCAAGCGTCAGCAGACCGTATTCATCCATGACAACATTTTGATCATTGATCAGATTGGCTGGCAAGCCGGTCGACACAATCTGTTGAAAGGCCTGCGGTCCACCAACCCTATTGCGCGATGGCGGTCGGTTTCGGTCTGGCAAGAAGGTGGTTTGCTGTTAGGGAAGCAATGCGATAATCCACCATTTTCCCGGTGGCCCGAGAGATTGATGCCCGCCAAGAAGCCCTATCACCGCAAAAACCTGCGCCGCGATCTGCTCGATGCCGGCCGCGAATACGTGCGGCAGCATGGGCACCACGGGTTATCGATCCGCACCTTGGCGCAGCAGGTCGGTGTCTCGCCGGGCGCACCCTACCACCATTTCCCTGACCGCCGCTCACTTCTGCTGGCATTGGCAATTGAAGGCTTTGAGGAAATGCTTGACGGCGCGGAGCAAGTCCGCCGCAGCACCGTCACCCCTGCGGAAAAGCTCAGCCGCATGGGCCTGCTGTTCATCCGCTTTGCCGAAACCAACCCCTTTCTGCTCGACCTCATGTACGAGAGCGAGCTGACCTCGCCAGTACTCGACCCGGCGCTGCTCGATTACCAGCTCAAGGGGCATTTCAACCTGCGTGATCACCTGCGGGCAGCACTCCCCGGCGTGACCGACGACGAGGCCGATTTGCGCGTGATCGCCTTCTGGTCGGCGATTTACGGGTTCTCCTCGATGCGCAAGAAGGGCGTGATCCGGCCGAGCGAGAGCGCCGTGCCGACTGTCGACATCGCCGAGGCCATTGTCGCCCGCGCAACTTTGGCCGCTCTGGCAAACTGAACTCTCCGACATGCTGAACCACGGCGCATCGCCGCGCCTGCGCCATCGCGCCGTCCTGCAATCAGAGCGGTGATTAGATTTACGCTTGACGCACAGGTGCCACCTATCTAATCGGCGATCAAATGGACCGACCATCAAGGTGTCGGCCGTCTTTTTTCGGGAGGGGAAAGCCATGAAGATCACTGCCATCCTGCTTGCTACGTCCGCCTTGGCGCTGGGCACGCCAGCCTTCGCGCAAAGCGCACAGCAATCGCAGAACGCCGGTCAGTCCGATGACGCCGATCGCGGCGTGGGCGATATCATCGTCACCGCCAACCGCATCGAGACGACCGCGCAGGACACGCCGATTGCGCTCAACGTCTATACCGGCGCTGATCTTGCCGACAGCGGCATCAATTCGGTCCGGGACCTTTCGTCGATCGACCCCAGCCTCAATGTCTCCAGCTCAAACAGTTCCGCCTATATCGCGGTGCGCGGCATCGCCTCGACCGACGTCACCGAGCTGGGCGATCCTTCCGTGCCTGTCTCGCGCGACGGCTTCTTCACCAACCGCGCCTATTCGATCAACACCTCGATGTATGACGTTGCTCGTGTCGAAGTCCTGAAAGGTCCGCAAGGCACTCTGCAGGGCCGGAACTCGACCGGCGGCCTCGTCAGCATTGTCACCAACCGGCCCAAGTTCAAGAACGAGGTCTCCGCCTCGTTCGAATACGGCAACTACGACACGACCAACGCCGACGCCGCCGTCAACCTCGCCCTGTCGGACAACTTCGCGCTGCGCGCTTCGGGCGTGTTCCTCAAGCACGACGGCTACCGCCGCCAGGTCGGCGTGATGAAGTCGGCCGACAACGAGGACTTCAAGTCCGGCCGCATCCAGGCCCGCTTCGCCAAGGACGGGTTTGACCTGTGGGTGTCCTACCAGCGCGATGATCGCGACACTGACGGCGAGGCCGTGCTCAAGAACACCCTCGGCGCGCCCCAGCCCAGCTTCGATCCGCTCCCGGCATTCCGCAGCGATTCCCCCACCCGCACCGTACTCAAGGGTGAACGCATCCGCTGGGAAGCCAGCTATAGCGGTCTTGGCAACCTCAACCTGATCTATTCGGGCGGATGGGACAAGCAGCGGTTCGACCTCACGCTCGACGCCACCGGCCCAAACTATCCGGCCAATCGCCAGTACCTCAACACCCAGGCGCCTACGACGTGGAACCACGAAGTCCGCATCAGCAACGAGAAGACCGGCAAGCTCTTCATCCAGGCGGGCTACTTCCGCTTCACCGAAGACAACGCGCTCGTAGCTGGCCTGTACAATCGCGAAATGACCGGCGCTTTCGCACCCGGTCAGCCGCTCTCCTTCGCGCCCAACGCCGACCAATCGTTCCGCTATGGCATTGCCTTCGACTTTGCGGTGAAAACCAAGTCCGACGCCATCTTTGCCCAGGCAGACTATGACCTGAACGAACAACTCCAGCTTTCTGCCGGCGCGCGTTACACCTGGGACAACAAGTCGCGTACCGGCAACTCCCGCCTTGTCCTGCCCGCACTGGCGTTTCCGCTATGCGGCAACGGCTTCCCGGCGCCCGGCACCTGCCCGCCGTTCCCGATCGTCAATTCAGGCAATGGCGAAACGAAGGAAAGCAAGCCGACCTGGCACCTCGGCCTCAACTGGCGTCCGGAGTCGGGCCGCCTGATCTATGCCAAGTACGATCGCGGCTACAAGTCGGGCGGCTTCAACTCCAACGGCTCGGTCGCCGCCACGCCCTATGGCGCGGAACAGGTCGATGCCTTCGAGATCGGCACGAAGAATACGCTGATGGGCAATGCCCTGCAGCTCAACTTCGCCGCCTTCTACTTCAACTACAAGGGTTATCAGGCGCAGCAGAGCACCTGCCCGACCTGCTCGACCGGCGTGTTCAACGTCGGCAGCGCCCGCGTCCTTGGCCTGGAAGGCCAGCTCAATGCCCGCGTAGCCGAGAACACGAAGCTCTATGTCAACAGCACGCTTCTCGACACCAAGTTCGGCGATAACATCATCGTCCGCAACGGCAACAACCAGAACGTCGACATCAGCAAGAACCAGTTGCCCAACGCCCCGCACTTCACCGCCTCCATGGGCTTGGAACAGGGCGTACCACTGGGCGATCACCTGCTCTCGTTCCGTGCCGACGGCAAGTACTCCTCGAGCTTCTACTTCTCGGCCTTCAACTTGTCGCAGATCCGCTCGCCGTCGTATTTCCTCGGCAACCTCTCGGCATCGATCGAGCCCAACGCCGGTGGCTGGAAGCTGCAGGCCTACGTCCGCAACGTCTTCAACAAGAACGTTCTGTCCTTCGCCGAGCAGAACTTCAACGGCTTCAGCGACAATTACCAGTTCCAGCCGCCTCGCACATATGGCGTGCGGGCGAGCGTGAACTTCTGATCTGACACGCGTACCGGCGGGAGGTGAAGCCTGGCTCCTTCTCCCGCCATCCAGGAGTAAGACATGCCCGGTTCGTTCAAATACGGTGTTTCAACCTATAGCTACGTCGACGACTACGGATCGGTCATGACGCTGGAAGACGCGTTCGATCACATCGCCGATACCGGTGCCACTGGAATCGAGATCCTCGGCGAAGGACAGATCGAAGGCTACCCCAACCCCTCCAGCCAGTTTATCGACCGCTGGTTCGGCCTGCTCGACAAGTACAAGCTGGAACCCACCAACATGTGCTCGTGGGTCGACATGCGCATTACGCTGGGGCGCAATCTCACCGTCGAGGAAGGTGCCGCGGAGCTGGAGCGCGACCTGCGCCTTGCCCACCAGCTGGGCTTCAAGTTCCTGCGTCCGAAGTTCGGTGTGCTTTCGCACGACCTGATCCCCGAACCGCAGTGGGAGGCCTATACCGAGCGCAACCTCGATCTTGCCCACAAGCTCGGCGTGGTCATCTGTCCGGAAATCCACGCTCCCACGCCGATCAAGCATGAAGTCGTCGATGGTTACATCAATTTCATCGAGCGCACCGGCACGAAGAACTTCGGCTTGATGATCGACACTGGCATCTTTCAGGACCGCCCGCTGACGCACTGGGGCTCGCACCAGATCAACGACGAGGCGCGCAAGCACATGGAATTCCTCAACGGCATTGCCGTCAATCCGGAGGAGTTCCTCGACATCGCCAAGTACGTCGTGTTCATCCAGGCCAAGTTCCACGATATCGACGAGAACCTCGAGGACCAGAACATCCCGTGGAAGCCGGTGATCTCGGCGATCAAGCGCTCGGGCTATTCGGGCTACCTGTCTAGCGAGTACGAAGGCTGGCGCGCGCCTTGGCGCTCGATCGATCAGGTCCGTCGCCAGCACGTGCTGCTGCGCAAGCTGGAGCGCGAGTTCGACGAAGGCAAGTTCGCCTGAGGCCTTCCGCCCCCCCAAGATTTCCCGGAGAACACCATGCTCGAACACCAGCTCATCCAGAGCACCGGCTTCCGCAATTTCGGCCCTGTCGGTGCGCGCGAAGGCTTTGCCATCCGCATCCGTATTCCCAACTACCACGGCACCCGCCTGTCGCAACTCGACGGCTTCGACGTCACCGTCGACGGCGTGTTCTACGATCACGAGATCAACCGCTTCGGCATCCGCGACGAAGTCTATACCATGGCCGAAATGCGCGAAGAGACCACCGCGCGCTGGGGACTGACCGAATGGGGCGAAATCCTCGTCGACAAGCCGGGCGGCCTCGAACCGGGCGTCCACAAGATCGAAGTCCTCGCCCGCATCCGCTATTCCTACTTCCCGCCAGACGTGCATATCTTCCCGATGCACGCCGAACGATACGGCACCATCTGCATCGCCTGACAGGATAGGCATCCGGCGATTCTAACATGGGGCTTTGGAAGCTCATCAAGAAAACGAAGGTTTGAGCACACATGACGCAGCAGTTCGGTAGACAGGGGGACGATTATATCCTCACGCCAGAGGAGATCGCCCAGTTCCATCGCGATGGCTACATCACTTTGCGCGGCGTGATGACCGAGGAGGAACTTGCGCCGCTCGAGACCGAATTCGAGCGCTTCATTCGGGGCGAAGTCAGCGGCATGGGCAAGGATTTCTGTGACATGTCCGGGCCATATGACCGTGCATTCGAGAACTTCAGCCTGGTAAATGCCGTATTGCCGCGTCACTATGAACCAAGCTTGCGCGACAACCTTTACGAACGGCGCGCAGCCTCGATCTCCCGACAGCTGATTGGAGAGACTGCAACTCTGGATTATGACCAGTTCCTCGCGAAACGCCCTGCAAAGCCCGATGCTGTTTTTACCATGCATCAGGACCTCGGTTACTGGCCCACCGGAACCCCTGAGCCATTGACCGCGACCTGCAGCCTCGCACTCGACGATGCCGATCCGGAAAATGGTTGTCTCAAGGTTGTGCCGGGTTCGCAGAAGCAAGGCCTGCGTCCGCACCGCCCTCTGATGGGTGAAGATCGCAGCAAATCTCACATCCTCAGCGTCGAACTGACCGATGCCGATATGGTCGTGGACCTGCCGCTGAAGCGGGGCGACATTACCGTGCATGACGAACTGATCGTCCACGGCTCAGGGGGGAATACCTCGCCGGACCGCTGGCGGCGTACTTACATCGTTGCCTTCCGTTCGAAAGCCTGCGTGGACTTCGAACGTTCGATCGGCTTTACGCATTCGCACAACGACACAATCGCTTGGGAGACACATCTCGCCGCGCTAACCGCTTGAAGGAGGCGTTCCGACCGACCTCCAATGTGCCTCGAATTTATTGTTCATGGCTTTGCCGGCGGCTACCCAAGTTGCTTGTGATCACTTCGCGCTCGTAATGCTCGTCTCGTCCGTCGATGGCACCAAAGAAGGTTCCTAAGCGGTAACAAAAACAACGTAGCTATCGCTTGGGCTTGAGCGCTTCGGGTATTTCGCTTCCAGACGAACGGTCGAAGGTTTCAGGATCAGGCGTTCAGAAAGGGACATCTGACCAACCGGGCCCACTCGCGTCACTCATTCGTCGACAAGCCGAGCAGACTGGCGGGTGCTGGGGTGACCAACCCGGCTTGGACAGACATAACCGTCCACAATTGCTACCCCGCGGTTCGAGCCACGCCAGCAGTCTGGCCCGGGCATCGGGAAGAAGTTCAAATTGAACAGGCCGCTCCGTTTTCAGCTGCATGACGATTACCCGCCATCTGCCGGCCGCTTTATTCTCTCGACCAGACTTCGGCAAAACCCGACTTCCAGTTCCAGGCCGACAGGCCTCACACATCGACGGGAACAGCGCAGCTGGTACCGAGGCATAGCGCAAGAAATGTCAAATTGGCGCGCAATCGGCCCTAAAGCCCTACCGCACCCAGTAGCCTAATCATCGCAGCATGTGAGCCACAAGAGCTCAAGTCTTTTACGGGAGAGAAGCATGGCTGGTATGGGGTACGTGCGCGCGGCGCTGTCGCTGATTGCTGCATCGACATCGAGCGTTGCCTTGGCGCAGGCTGAAGCACCCAAAGGTGATGACGAAATCGTAGTGACAGCGCAGCGCCGCGAGCAGTCGTTGCTTGACGTGCCGCTGGCCGTGACCGCGCTGGGCGGGGATTCGCTGGCAGAGCGCGGCATCACCAATTCGGCGCAGCTCGGCGAGGCGGTGCCGAACCTCCAGATCAACAGCCCCTATGGCAACACGCAGCCCAACTTCACCTTGCGCGGCATTGGCGTGGCCAACGATTACAATTCCAATCAGGCTTCGCCGGTCGGGGTCTACCTCGATGATGTCTATCTCGCGCCACGCACCAGTCACGGGATGGGCTTGTTCGATCTGGACCGGGTGGAGGTGCTGCGCGGGCCGCAGGGCACGTTATTCGGCCGTAACACCACCGGCGGCGCGATCAACTTCATCACCAAGCGGCCGGATCTTTCGGGCAGCGAGGGCTACGTCCAGCTTGGCTACGGCAACTTCGGCACGTTCACCGCTCAAGGGGCGCTCGAAACCACGCTGTCAGAGGGCGTCGCTGGCATCCGCGCGGCGGTGAACTACGCCAAGGGTGACGGGCAGATCCGCAACACCTTCGCAGGAGGCCGTGATCCCAATTCGACCGATACGCTGCAAGGTCGCCTCTCGCTTCGCCTCAAGCCGAGCGAGACCGTCAACGTTGTCCTGCGCGCCTACGGCGGGCGCGATCGTGGCACGCAGGCTGCGGTGCATGGCCTCGGTGCCTTCCGCGCTGGGCTCGACTTCTTCGAGACCAATGAAAACCGCGTAGGTGACAATAACACCGACGCCTGGGGCTTCAGCGCCAATATCGGCGTCGACCTGACGGACAAGATGACGCTGACCTCGATCACTTCGTACGACGGCGGATCGCAGAACCTGCAACAGGCGGCGGACGGCTCGCCACTCGATATCCTCGATATCACCTGGCAGTCGCAGTATCGCCAATTCAGCCAGGAATTGCGCGCCAACTATACTGGCAGCGGCGTGACCTTCGTCGGTGGCTTGTTCTACGGCTACGACCGCAACGTAACAGACAACCGCTTCAACCTCCCGCTGCCACCAGCCGGCGGCTTCTTCCAGCACTACCGGCAGCAGCGCCGTTCCTACGCCGTTTTCGGGCAGGCTGACCTCGCACTGACGAGCGCGCTTAGCCTGACGCTCGGCGCCCGCTATACCCGCGACACATCAAAGTACGACGACGCCTTCGCCTATCTCTTCGTGGGTGCAGTGGGTGCACCTGATTTTCCGATCGCCTCCACTGTGCCGTGCGTCGGCGTGCCCGGCACCTGCGCTTACGATCCCGCGGCCCGCTATGCGCTGAAGGACAACAACAACGCACTGACCGGTCGGGTGGCGCTAAGCTACACCTTTGGCAGCGGAGCGCTGCTCTACGCGAGCTACAATCGCGGTTACCGCGCTGGCGCGGTCAACGGCGGCGGCTACACTTCCTCGAGCGGGATCAGCTATATCAAGCCCGAGTATGTCAATGCCTTCGAGCTTGGCGTCAAGGGCCGCACGGCTGACCGCGTGCTGACCTATGCCATCTCGGCGTTTTATTACGACTACACCAACCAGCAGCTGCAGGACACGCGCCCCGGGCCGGTCTCATTCCTTGTCAATGCACCCAAGTCCGAGGTGTACGGCCTGGAAGCGGAAACGACGTTGCGGCCGATCAATGGCCTGAGGGTCAATGCCTCGTTCGGCCTGCTTCAGTCGAAGTTCAAGGAGTTGACCCTTCAGGGTACCGACCTCGCCGGCAACCGCCTGCCGTTTGCGCCCAGGTTAACCGGGCAGCTTGGAGCCGACTGGGATGTGGTCGATGTGGCCGGCGGTCTAGTGACCTTCTCGCCGAACGTGGTCTATGCCAGCAGCCAGTTCTTCTCGCCCTTCAACGCGGTGAACGTGGCAGGCTCGGCACAGGTCAATTCGGAACTCGCGCAAGAGGCCAACGCCAGGGTCAACGGCGCGCTCAGCTGGAGCAACGACACAATCACCGTTCGCGCCTTCGCCAACAACCTCTTCAACCGCAAAACCTATGGCTACGGCCTTGATCTGCGCGGGGCTGGTTTCCCTTACAACTTCCTTGTTCCGAATGCGCCACGCACCTTCGGTATCTCCGTTCGCGCGGACTTCTGAGCATGGACACCGACCTCGGCGATCCTTCGCTCTATGCGGCGGGCATGCCTTATGACCTGTTCGCACAACTCAGGCGCAAAGGGCCTGTCCATTGGAATCCGCCCGCGCAGGATCGAGGCGGGTTCTGGGCGGTGCTCGGTTTCGAGGAGATCCTAGCGGTCTCGAAGCAGTCCGATCTGTTCTCCTCGGCCCGCGAGAATGGCGGCCACCGCATTTTCGACGAGAATGAGGCAGGGCTCGCCGGTGCGGGTGACAGCGGCATCGGGGTGCCGTTCATCTCGCGCGATCCGCCGATCCACACGCAATACCGCAAGTTCGTGGTGCCTGCGCTCTCACCGGGGCGGCTCGAGGGGATAGAGACGCGGATTGCGGCCCGGGTGGAGGCCTTGCTGGCCGGGGTCCCGCTGAACGAGATCATCGATATTCTGCCCTGTTTCACTGTACCGCTGCCGCTTCTCACGCTTGCCGAGCTGCTCGGCGTGCCGAGTGACATGTGGCGCGATCTGCACCGCTGGACCGATGCTTTCATCGGTGAGGACGATCCCGATTTCCGCCAGTCACCCGAAGCGATGCAGCAGGTGGTGGGCGAATTCTTCGGCTTCTGTCAGGCACTCTTCGAAAGCCGCCGGGCCGAACCAACCCGTGATCTTGCCTCGCTGCTCGCCAACAGCGAAATAGGAGGTGAACCCGTACCGTTTGCCGATTTCGTCGGCAATCTCGTACTCGCGCTGGTCGGCGGTAACGAGACGACCCGCAACACACTGAATCATTCGATGATCGCCTTCGCGCGCGAACCGGCACAGTGGCAGATGATCCGCGACAACCCCGACCTGTTGCCCGGCGCAGTCAAGGAAATGGTGCGCCATGCGAGCGCGGTGATCCACATGCGCCGCACCGCGATGCGCGATACCGAACTGGGTGGGCAGGCAATCCGCAAGGGCGACCGGGTGGTGATGTTCTACCCCGCCGGCAATCGTGATGCCGCTGCCTTCTCCGATCCCGACCGGTTCGATATCACCCGGCAGGTGCGCCAGCATGTCGCCTTCGGGGCGGGTGCTCATGTCTGCGTCGGCTCGCGGCTTGCGGAAATGCAGCTGAGGGTGGCATTTGGTCACCTTGCGCGCCATGTTTCGCGCTTCGAGATTGTGAGCCAGCCGCAGCGCGTGCGATCCGCGTTCATCAACGGGTTCAAGAAACTCGAGGTGCGGCTGGTTCGGTGACGAGGGACGAGTGATGCCGAAACAGCTCGCAAGGGAGAAGGACGCGTCCGCACCCGCCCAGAAGGTGTGGGACAACAAGGCAATCATCTGCGACGTGCTCGGCAGACCGCCCGAGATGGAGCTCGGTTCGCTGGGCGATGGCTGGTCGCTGTGCCGCTGGCGGCAGTTCGTAGGGAGCTATGCCCTGCCGCCAGTGCCCGATCCGATCTTCATTGTGCACATCGCGGGCAAGCCCCGCGTCAAGACCTGGGAGCGCGGCAGTTGGACCGAGACGCATTCGATTCCCGGTTGCGCTACGATCGTGCCCGCCGGAATGCCCACCGGCTGGCTTGTCGATGGCGAGCTCGACGTGGTCACGCTGAGCGTTTCTTCGGAGGTGCTCAAGACCGCCTCACTAAGTGACCAGTTCAGCAAGATGCGCTTTGCCTTCACCGATCCGCTGGGCGTGGCGCTGACGCGGCAGATCCTCGCAGAGCTTTATGCCCCCCATGCAGACGAGCGCGAGGCCTATGTCTCGGCCATGGTGGGTGCGCTCAAGGCGCACATCCTCTCGGGCGTGCCGGCACAGGGCAAGCCGCTCGAAATTCCGACCTCGGACTTTTCAGCTTACCGGCTTCACAAGGTAATGAACGCCATCCTCGATCACCCGGAACACGAACACAGCCTGGAGCAGATGGCGGCGACCGCCGGCGTCACCCCCTCGCACTTCTGCCGCGTGTTCAAGAAGGCCACCGGAATCTCGCCGCACCAGTATGTGATGAAGGCTCGGCTCGACCGTGCACAGCATTTGCTGGCGCAGACCGACATGACGCTTGCCGCGCTTTCAGAATCGCTGGGCTTCACCAGCCAGAGCCATTTTAGCCGCGCCTTCCGGGCCTATGCCGGGCGCACGCCAAGCGACTTTCGTCAGCACGAGCAGACCATCCAGTAGCAGTAAAGACCCCGCATGACGCAATGCGCCGCCGCCGTCGCCCGCACCCCGCATCAGGACTTCAGCGTCGAGACGCTGGAGGTCGATGCGCCGCGCGCTGGCGAGGTTCTGGTGAAGATCGCCGGAGTCGGCTTGTGCCACACCGATCTCGTGTTCCGCGACCAGTTCGCGCCATATGCGCTTCCGGCCGTGCTGGGGCATGAGGGTGCAGGCACGATCGAGGCGATCGGGGAAGGCGTAGAAGGGCTGGCTGTTGGCGACCGCGTCGTCCTTGGCTTTTCGAGCTGCGGGGCCTGCCCGCGCTGCGATGAGGGGCTGCCGAGCTATTGCCGCACTTTTGTGCCGTTGAACTACGCCGGAATGCGGCTGGAAGATGGATCTCAGGCCTATCGTGCCGCAGATCAGGCAGTCGCCTCGCACTTCTTTGGACAGTCCTCCTTCGCCAGCCATGCAATCACCCGCGCGCGTAATGTGGTGAAGATTTCGGAGCATGCCGCACCTCTCGCCCTGCTTGGTCCGCTCGGCTGCGGCTTCCAGACTGGTGCCGGCGGGGTCATGCGCTCGCTGGCCGCACGCGCCGGTTCCAGCATCGCGATCTTCGGCGGAGGCCCGGTCGGCCTTGCGGCGGTCATGGGCGCGGTGATTCAAGGCTGCACCACGATCATCCTCGTCGAACCGATCGCTGCGCGGCGCGATGTGGGCCTCGATCTCGGTGCCACCCATGTGATCGATCCCGCCGCGACAGACGATCTTTCTGCCGCGATCCGCGCGATCGTCCCCGATGGCGTCGATTTCGGATTCGACAACTCCGGTCGACCCGAGGTGATCGAGGCGGGGCTCGGCGCACTCGGCTCGCACGGTGCGATCGGACTGGTCGGGGTGCCCGCCCGGCCCGAGGCTGCGATCAGCGTGAACATTGCTGCGCTCATGACCCCGGGCCACCGTATCATCGGCATCATCGAGGGCGACAGCGACCCGCAGAACTTCATCCCCGAACTGATCGCCCATCACGCCGCAGGCCGCTTTCCGTTCGACCGCCTGATCAAGACATTTCCGCTCTCCGAGATCAACGCGGCCATCGCGGCGCAGGCGAAGGGCGAATGCATCAAGGCCGTACTTTTGCCGTGATGTCTTCGGGGTCTGAACCAGCGTCCAAGTGTCCTGGTTGGGAGTCAGATGCGGTTCACGCCCAAAACAGCCATTCAAGCTCTCGCTGCTAAATGTCGCAATATGTGAAGGGTTTCGGGCGCTTGCGTACGAAAGCCTCCAGTGCAGGAACCCGCGGG
>NZ_LSIA01000256.1:0-336 GCF_001556015.1 Novosphingobium sp. CCH12-A3
CCCCCCTTGCAATCCGGACCGAATCACTCCACATTAGCGGAGCGGACCGGGCCCCTCTGGCGCGGCGTTCTGGCCATACTGGCAGTTCGCTTCGTGATGTCGGACCGCATCGGGTAATGCCGATGCCATGCGGGTCCGGGTCTCTTCCCCCTCCCTTTCGGACTTTGGCCTCGCAGGCTTCGGCATTCCCGATCGTAGCAATTGCTCGACTAGGGAGCTTTGACATGTCCGCGTGGCTGAAGATGTCACGCTCTGCCCAACCGGCAAGGTCGAGCCGGGCCCGCATCGGCAGGAAATCGAAGCAGGCCTGCGCCATCGCGGTGCGGCCCTCGCGCT
>NZ_LSIA01000257.1:0-7666 GCF_001556015.1 Novosphingobium sp. CCH12-A3
TGCTTGAACTCCCCCTCCCCGCCTGCGGGAGGGGGAGTTCAAGCACCTCTTCAGTCCGGCAGCAGCGTCGCCAAAGCTCTTGCGATGTTGCCGATGGTATAGGGCTTCTGCACCACCGGGCGGGCGCGGTGGACGTCCGGGAACTTTGCCTGCTCGCCATATCCGGTTGCGAACATGAAAGGCACTTCGCGTTCATGCAGGACATCGGCAATCGGGAAGCTGGTGCCGATGCCGAGATTGATGTCGAGCAAGGCGATGGTCGGCCGGGCTGCGTCGATCAGATCGAGGGCGGCGTCGACGGAGCCTGCGGTCACGACAGACTCGGCGCCAAGACGGGAGAGGATATCCTCGGCATCGAGCGCGATGATCAGGCTGTCCTCGACCAGCAGGACGCGCTGACCGGTGAGCAGGTTCTGCGGAGGTTCCTCGACGTGGCCGGGGCCTGACTTGGGAAAATGGATCACGCGCGCTGCACCCGAGGCCTCGGCAACGTGGCGCTTGGGAATGCAGAAGTCGGCCTTGAACCCGCTTTCCTGAAAGCGCACCGCAGCCTCGCCGCCGAGATCGTAGGGCACAGAGCGCTGGATGAACGTGGTGCCGAAGCCCTGCCGCTGCGGTTCGCGCACGGGCGGACCGCCAACCTCGCGCCATGCGACCAGAAGGTCACCCTTGGCTGAGAAATTCCAGGCGATCGTGACATGACCATCGGGGACCGAGAGGCTGCCGTACTTGCTGGAATTGGTGACGAGTTCGTGAAGGACCAAGGCCATCGTCGAATAGGCGAGCGGATTGAGCATGACCTGCTCGCCCGAACTGCGGATGCGCCTGCTGTCCACCATGAACGTCGCCGCCTCGGCGTCGATGAGGGATTGCAGTGGCGCCGGGCCCCAGTGGTCCTCGGTGATCTGGTTGTGCGCCCTGGCGAGCGCGTGGATGCGGCCGTCGATCAGCTTGACGAAGCCCGCCAGCGCCGGATCGCTCGCCTGCGACTGGCGGATGAGGCCACGGATCAGGCCGAGGATGTTGCGGACGCGGTGGTTTAGCTCGGCAATCAGCAGTTCCTGCCGGTCGCTTGCCTGCTGGCGTTCGGCGGTGGCCTCGTCCGACAGGCGCAACACGACCTCGATCAGCGTGGCGCGCAGGGTTTCGGCTACGCGCAGTTCCGAGGAGGTGAATGGTCTGGACTTGCCCCGGACCAGTTCCTTCCATTCGGCAAAGCTCTCGCGCGGGGACAGGCGCGGTCCGTTGGGGCCGTACTCGACGGGCTTGTGCGGATCACCTGCCCAGCGGACCGAGCGCACCATCTCCGACCGGAACAGCACGACGTAATCGCGCGGAGAGCGGGAGATGGGGATGGCGAGCAGGCCCGCGACCTTGTCGGAAAAACGATAGGTATCCGGAATCAGCGAGCCGATATGGTCGGTCGCGTAGACCTTGCCGGCGGCAGTGGTGTTCAGCGCGCGGACGATCCTGCGGAAGTCCTCCGTGGGCGGGCACTGGCCGGAGAAGGCATAACCGCCCGAGAGCCAGACGCCCACGCCGTCCGCCGCAATGGCGTGCGTGAGGATGTCGGCCAGCCAGTCGGGATCGCGCAGCAGCGTTTCATCTGAGGCGACAGCCCCGAGCAGCTGGTCGGAGATATCGCGGGCGCGGCGTTCGAACTCCATCGTATCCTGCCGCTCGCGGCTTTCGAGGCGCATGCAGAACATCTGGGCGAACAGCTCTGCCACCGCGCGACGTTCGAAGTTGGGGTTGTTGGCCGAGTAATGGTGGCAGGCGAACAGGCCCCACAGCTTGCCATCGACGATGATGGAGATCGACATCGAGGCATCGACGCCCATGTTCTTGAGATACTCGATGTGGATCGGCGAAACCGAGCGCAACAGCGAGAGCGACATGTCGAGCGGGGCGCCGGTCTCGTCCAGCGCGGGAAGCACCGGCACGGGCGTGGCGTGGACGTCGCCGATCACGCGCAGGACGTTGCGCAAGTAGAGCTGGCGCGCCTGGGCCGGAATATCGCTGGCCGGGTAATGCAGGCCGAGGAACTGGCCGATGCCGGGGCGGCAGGCTTCGGCCACGACTTCGCCCGATCCGTCGGGAGCGAAGCGATAGACCATGACTCGGTCGAACTGGATCAGCGCGCGGATCTGGCGGGCGCCTTCGCGGTAGAACGCGGTCATGTTCTTGCACTGATCGAGCCGCGCAAACATAGAGCGGACCATGCCGGTGACGTCGCCGAGGCTGCCGCGCGAAGGTTCGGCCTCGATGACGATCTGGCCGCCGCTGTAGTGGACGGCGACGTCGAAGTTGCCCTTGCCCGCGACGAGGGGGACATCGAACATGCGTTCGACCGCGTCTTCGTTGCGGAGCATGGTGGTGCGGTTGCGCAGGTCATGCACGGCCTGCGGCAGGAAAACCTCTTCAAGCGAGCGCCCGTAGGTATCGGCAAGCTCCCAGCCGATGAATTCCGGAAGGTTTGCCGAGGCGCGGGCGATCAACCAGTCGGCGGTCAACGCGATGAGGAAGCCGCTGGGCTGAATGGTGCCGATGATGTGGATCGGTTCGCGATCGCAGTTGGTCAGGTCGACCGCGCTGCCAGTGCCCAATGGGTCAGTGCTCAAGGGACGCGAACTCCGGCTTGCGCATGAGCGGCGGCTTCGAAAAGGGCGAACGCCGCGCGGGCAGAGGCAAGGGCTGCCGCCTGGCTTGCGGGAGAGGCGAGTTCGTGATCGATCAGCGCGACCAGCGAGCGCCAGCGCGAGGAGTCCGAGTCCGAAAGGAAGCGGCAGGGCAGATGCGCGGGCACGCGTCGGGCGAGCATCGCTCCGCCGAGGCGCGAGCCTTCGACGACATAGAGAGCCCCCAGCATCTGCGCCGTTGAGCCAAGCTGCGGCGCCTCCAGTGCCCTGGGAGTGCCGAGGCCAAGGTCCGCGAGGTCGGCAAGGACGCGGCTTGCCCGTTGCCGTTGCGGCCAGTCGCAGACGACCTCCTGCACGCCCGCAGCGGTCAGCGCGGCTTCGATCGGGAGCAAGGCCGACGCCTGGGCGAGAAGGAACGCGCGGTAATCGACAGGATCGCCAAGGTCGAACCGGGCAAAGGCGGCGTCGACGCGATCGTGATCCGGGCGGGTGCTTTCGCGAAGGAGCATGCGGGCCGACTGGCCGGAGAATTCAGGAATCGACAACGGCCACCGACCACAAGACTAACGTTAACGACAATGAACGCACCGCGTGGCAAAAGTTTCCTGCGCCGACTTCAAATCCTGTGCAGATCGCCTGATTCCCGGGCTGAGCCGTGAGCAAGCCCCTGAAATCCCGCCACAAAGGGCATACGTCATTCGACGCGTATACCTGCGCGGCGGACTGTCCATAGTGCGATCCGAAGCGGGGCCTTTTTCCCGCCGCATGGCATGCAGATCGAGGGTCGGCAGATGGCAGGTGTTCAGGTTGGCAATCGCATCATCGGCGCGGACGCGCCAGTGACAGTCGGTTGGGAGAACGTGCCCAAGGTTGAAGGCGGGGCATTCAAGCGGGCGTTCTTCACCTGGTTCCAGCCGGTCACCTTCTTCGGCTTCCTGCTGTTCTGGTACTATGCGCCGAACGAGTGGGCCGTAGCATCCACCGGCATTGCCATCGGCATCGGCTTCAAGGTGCTGCTCCTGGCGCTGGAGTGGGTCAACCCGCGGTTCCGATCATGGCAGCTGACGTGGAAGGAGCTGGTGACCGACCTGTTCTATGTCGGCCTTGGCTACACCGTGCTGCGCATCGTCGACCAGTTCATCGGGTCTGATGCGATCATCAGCGCGCTGCAGAGCAACTTCGATTTCGGCAAGGTGGCATGGTTCACCGGGCTGCCGCTGCTGCTGCAGGCGTTCCTGATCTCGTTCGTGTTCGACTTCGGCCAGTACTGGATGCATCGCGGCATGCACAACTGGTATCCGCTGTGGCTGACCCATGCACCGCACCACTTCATCACCCAGCTCAACATCAACAAGGGCGCGGTGGGCAATCCGGTGGAGCTGTTCCTGATCGGCCTTGGCATCGGCGGCTTTTTTGACTTCCTGCCGCGCGCCTTCCTGATCGCGGGGACGTTCGGGCTCGCCGTGAGCACATATCAGCATATCAACGTGCGCTTCAACACACCGCGCTGGTGGCGCTTCCTGTTCAACACCACCGAGCACCACAGCGTCCACCACTCGCTCGATTATGAAGCGACGCGCAGCAACTATGCCGGCACGTGGATCATCATCGACCGCATGTTCGGCACCTGCGTCGATGGCGAGGCCGAGGTGCTGGGCATGGAAGGCGGCCGCCGCATGCACATCCGCGAGGTGATGCACTATCCGTTCAGCGAGGCGTGGAAGACGCTGAAAGCGAAGTTCGGTGGCGGCATTGGTGGCGCGCATACAGCGGTTCCGGCGGAATGAGCGGTCTGGCTGCGACATCGCCCTGGACGCAACCGATGACGCCCGAGAAGCCGCGTTCCGCCAAGCGCCTGATCGACTGGATCTGGACGGTGCGCGATGAAGTGCCGGTGCCCGAGGGGCTCGGCGCGGACGAGGCACTGGCAAGGGTTTCGCCAGCGTTCGCAGCCGATGGCTACAGCGTGCAGCCGCTGGGCGAAGGGCTGGCCTATGCCAACCCCTCCCCCGCCGCGCAGGATACGCTTGCCACGTTCGAGAAGGGCGCGCTGCGGGTGGAAGACACGGCGACGGGCCGCGTCGTGCGCTACCGCCTGACCAGCCGCTTCATGCTGTTCTGCTTCCTGCTGCCGTTCGTGTTCATCGGCTTTGGCCAGCTGACGCTGGCGGTGGGCGCATACCAGAAGGCGCAGGCCGAAGCCAAGGAGAAGGCCGCAGGGGCGAAGAAGGACGACAAGAAGGACGAACCGGTCCTGACCCTGCACCCGATCGACAAGTTCCTCGGCGCACCCGCTCCGGAAAAACCCAAGGACGGCGAAGGCGGCAGCCGCAAGCGCAAGCCTTCGGCAATGGCAGCCTATGTGTTCTCGGGGATCTTCGCGTTTTTGTACCTGGTCGGGCGGTTTCTGGAACCGTGGCTGGTGCGGCGGATGTTTCGGCGGAGGCTGGCGGGGGAGAGCTAGGGGAACTGTTGTCATCAGTGCCGCGCAATGAAGTCGGTTGCGGAGATAGGATTACCCGCAGACCAACGCGGGGCAACTCAGAAGCCAAAGACCCCGCTGTCTTTGACCATTTGCAAATCGTAGTAGGTGACACCACGCAAGAGGAGAACTGGCTGAGGATGGGCCTCTTCCTCCTTCGCAATTTCTCTCCACTCCCGGTCGATCTCCTCGGGGTCCAGAATGCCCACTTCAAAAGCGTTCGTGATGACAACGCCCTTCAATTCGTCCTTGAACCCTGACATCTTACGAATTGGAAGCTGTCCGTAACGAAGTTGGCGGTGGACGAGCATGTTTGCGTAGAGACGCACCGGAATGCGTTGACCGTAGCCGTTATCCACCCAAGGCACGGTGTCGCCGAAAATCGGCAGCTCCCCAGTTTCCCCTTCTTCGGTTGTGATGTCGCCTTTGTTCCATTGGTCAAGGAGTCGTTGGACCGGGTTGCCCAGTTCGTTACCAGCCTCATCAAATGCGACGATCGAAGAGAAAAAATTGCCTGGCATCATGAATGGGGCCGGATACGAGCAACTCACCCCAAACGAGATTGCAACTCCCCTCCAATCAACCATCGCGGGTATATAGGGAACGACCTGCCATTTGTGGGGGTCTGTATCTACTGGACTGTAGAGATCGATTTGAAGATCACTGGCTCGGTTTTTAGCTGCCTCACTAAACCCTCTAGGACAGACTAGAACCCCCTTATGCCCACCTACATCCTTAAGCAACCCGTAAAATTCTTCAACACCTTTGACATCTACTGGATGCTTATAGTCTTTACAGTCTATGACGATCTTAATTTCGTATTGACCAATCCGCTCCTTAACTAGCACGTCAATTTGCCGGTTCACCTTTGATCGGCAGCCCATCATTTTCACATTATGGATGACTTCCGCGTTTGGCGCGAGTTCCTGTTGTATGCGTTGAACCAGTAGTTCAAGTTCCTCAGACGCCTTCACCACACGCCCTCCTCGCGCACATAAATTCTGTTGAGCCTCGCTCATCAACATTATGGTGCATATGTCCGGCGTTCAATGCGATCATTGTGAAAACGCTAGATTACTTGAGGATGCGAGCCTTGTGCAAGTTCCAGTAAGCCTGTCGCTGCAGCTCCTTTTCCGAAGATTTACCAGATGGCCCACTGTAAACTGTATGCGCGAGTATTCCCCGCCCTTACCCCTTCACCCACCTCGCCGCGAAAAAGCCGTCGATGCCGCCTTGTTCTGCCAACATGCCAGGATCGGAGCGGAAGTGGCCGTCGATGGGGGTTAGGCCTTCGGGCAGTTCCACCTCGGTGACCGGTGCGGGGGGCAGCTTGTCGAAGGCCAGCGCCTGCAACTCGCCTTCCTCGCGCTCCAGTGAGCAGACCGCGTAGACCAGGGTGCCACCAGGGGCGAGCCAGGTGGCGGCGCGGTCGAGCATCGCGGATTGCAGGGCGGTGAGTTCGGCGAGATTGGCGTGGCGGTGGAGGACGTCGGGGTGGCGGCGGCAAGTGCCGGTGGCGCTGCAGGGGGCGTCGAGCAGGATGGCGTCGAACGGGTGTTCGGGCTGCCAGTTCAGGGCATCGGCAACGACGACTTGCGCCGTGAGACCGCTGCGCTTGAGGTTTTCGGCGAGGCGTTCGGTGCGGCGGGCGGACTTGTCGAGCGCGGTGACGTCCCACTCGGCGGCGGCGAGTTGCAGGGTCTTGCCGCCCGGCGCGGCGCAAAGGTCAAGCGCGCGGCGGCCCTTCCCTTCGCCCAGCAGGCGCGCGGGCACGCTGGCGGCGAGGTCCTGCACCCACCACGCGCCTTCGCTGAAGCCGTCGAGCGCTTCGATGGCACCGGCGCGGGCGAGGCGGATGTGACCGGGGGCGAGCGACTGGCCGCCAAGGCGTTCGGCCCAGTGCGCGGTCTGTGCCGGATCACGCAAGGTCAGGTCGAGCGGGGGCGGCTCGGCGAGGCCCTGGGCGATGGTGCCGAGGCGCTCGGGCCATGCCACATGCCAGCGGGCGGCGACGGCGGGGGGGAGCGTGGGGGCTTCAGGCAGCTTCGCGCCGCCCTTGGTGACGGCGGAGAACACGCCGTGCGCCAGCCGTCGGGGGCCGCCCACAAGCAGCGGCAACCCGGTGGCGACGATGGCGTGGCCGGGCAGGTTCAGGCGCAGGGCTTGTGCCAGCATCAGGCGCAGGACCGAGCGGGCCTTGGCATCCTCGGGCAGCGGCTGCCTGGTTGCACCATCGATCAGGGCATCGAGATCGGCCATCCAGCGCAAGGCTTCCTGCGCGATGGCGAGGGCAAGCGCGCGGTCGTCGGCGCGTTCCATCGCGCGCAGGATCGGCGGGGTTGAGCACGGCATCGAGCATGCGCAGCGCGGCGCGGCGGGCGGGAACGCCGGGGACTTCATCGGCAGGAGTGGAACGGGCCATATCCCGCAGCCTATCGGCGCTTGTGCCCCAATATGCAATTGCAGTTCGGCGCGCGAAGCCCCATCTGCAGGACCATGGACAAGCCCACCCCCCGTGCGACGCAGCGCCCCGCGGCCTTCACCC
>NZ_LSIA01000258.1:0-13307 GCF_001556015.1 Novosphingobium sp. CCH12-A3
CAAATCCGCTAAAACCCACGCATTCCCAAAGGCTTCAGAGTTTTTCACGGGCGACGACGTAGGTTGGCCGAGTGTGTGCAGTCGCTGGACTAACCGACGCCTGCCTCACCCTTCCCTGCCCGCCCGGCAAAGCCGTGCATGCCCAGCCACCATTGCAGCGCGATGACGCCGCCCTTGGCGGGCTGGAGCAGGCCGACGAGCAGCCCCAGCGCCAGGACCGCCACGATCAGCATCATCGCCCAGCCTGGCAGGCCGGTGTGCAGGCCAAGTTCGATGATGACCGGGGCCATGATGTGGCCGGTCAGCAGGATCGAGATATAGGGCGGGAAGTCGTCAGCCGCGTGGAGCGTCCAGTTCTGGCCGCAGAGGCGGCAGCGCTCGACCGGCTTGAGGAAGCGCGCGAACAGGTGGGTGCCGCCGCAGCGCGGGCACTTGCCGCGCACGCCACGCCACAGCGCCGCGCCGAGCCCTTGGGGGAGCGTGGTGCGGTCGAGAGGCAGGGCGGCATTGGGCATGGCTACTTCGCGAAGGGGTTCTTGGGGCTGCGCAGGGTCAGGCGGATCGGCACGGCGTCGAAGCCGAGTTCGCGGCGGATGCCGTTGATCAGGTAGCGGCGATAGCTTTCGGGAAGCTGATCAAGCCGGGTACCGAACAGGACGAAGCCCGGCGGGCGCGTCTTGGCCTGGGTGATATAGCGCAGCTTGATGCGGCGGCCGCCGGGGGCCGGCGGCGGGTTGGCGGCGAGCGCATCGTCGAACCAGCGGTTCAAGGCAGCGGTTGGCACGCGCTTGGACCAGGCGGCGCGGATTTCGAATGCGGCCTTGAGCAGATCGTCCAGCCCCTTTCCGGTACGGCCCGAGATGGCGAGCAAGGGAACGCCGCGGACCTGCGCGAGGCCATCGTCCAAAGCCTTGCGGATGCCCTGGAACAGGCCGGAAGGGTCTTCGGCCACGTCCCACTTGTTGATCGCGATCATCAGCGCGCGGCCCTCTTCGAGCACCATCGAGGCAATCTTGAGGTCCTGATGTTCAAGCCCGCGCGTGGCATCAAGCGTGAGCACGACGACCTCGGCGAAGTCGATGGCGTGGCGGGCATCGGCGACCGAGAGCTTTTCGAGCTTGTCGGTGACCTGCGCCTTCTTGCGCATGCCCGCCGTGTCGATCAGGCGGACCGGGCGATAGCCTTCACGCTCGGGATCGAACCACTGCCAGTCAATCGCGATGGAATCGCGGGTAATGCCCGCTTCCGGCCCGGTGAGCAGGCGGTTTTCGCCCAGCAGCTTGTTGATCAGCGTGGACTTGCCCGCATTGGGGCGGCCGACGATGGCGAGCTTGAGGACGGATTCGGGATCGAATTCCTCCTCGTCACCTTCAACCTCGGCGTCTTCGTCCTCTTCGACCTGCTTGGGTTCGAGATGCGGGCGCAGCGCCTCGAACAGGTCGGCGAGGCCCTGCCCGTGTTCGGCGGAGAAGGCGACCGGTTCGCCAAAGCCCAGCGCGAAGGCATCGTAGATGCCGGGATCACCCTGGCGGCCTTCGGCCTTGTTGGCCATGAGCACGATGGGCACGCGGCTCTGGCGCAGATAGCGGGCGATTTCCTCGTCGAGCGGGGTGACGCCGGCGCGTGCGTCGATCACGAACAGGGCGACATCGGCACCGACCAGCGAGGCTTCGGTCTGCTGACGCATGCGGCCGGGCAGCGTATCAGGATCGAGATCCTCCCAGCCGGCGGTATCAACGATGGTAAACTCGAGCCCGAGCAGTGTCGCATCGCCGAAGCGGCGGTCGCGCGTCACGCCGGGCTGATCGTCCACCAGGGCCAGCTTCTTGCCGACGAGGCGGTTAAACAGCGTCGATTTGCCGACGTTCGGGCGTCCGATAATGATGACTTGGGGGCGCATGGGCCTGCCGTGGCTGTTTAAGCGCATGAACGCAAGAGTGCGTTTAAGTGAGGGCAATTGATTATTGCGCCATTAACCATGGGTATAAGGTCCGCCATAACCTAACCTGCAGATATCTGCAGGAATGAGGGAAAAGATCTGCCGTTTCGGATTGCTCGGTGCGCTGGTCCTGCTGGGAACAGGTGCAAATGCCGCAGAATTCCGCGACTCTTCACGCCCTGGGACCGGGGACTACGATCAGGCCGAAGCCCTGCCCTATCTGCAATGCGTGCCCTATGCCCGCGAGGTCAGCGGCATCAAGATCTATGGCGATGCGCTGACGTGGTGGGATCAGGCCGAGGGTCGCTATGCCCGTGGTCACCGGCCAAAAGTGGGCGCGGTGATGAGCTTTGCGCCTCATGGCCGGATGGAACTTGGCCACGTTGCCGCCGTCAGCCGGGTGATCGATTCGCGTACCGTGCTGCTGCGCCATGCCAACTGGTCGCCCATTGACGGACGGCGCGGGCAGATCGAGGACAACGTGCGCGCGGTGGACGTATCCGAGGCGAACGACTGGTCGGAAGTGCGCGTATGGTATGCCCCCATCGGCAACCTTGGCACCACCGCATGGCCGGTGAACGGGTTCATCTATCCGGACAAGGCGGGCAGGAAGGAGCGGCTGACGCTGCTTTCCAGCGCCAGCAAGGCGAAGGCGACAGAATCCCCGCGCGCGACCATCGGGGCGGATTTCCTCAAGGGCATCAAACCCGAAGTGGCTGTGAGGACATCGCCTGTACGGCGCGAGCTGTCCTATCGGTATGAGGCGCCCAAGACGGCGGTTGCAAGGCCCGTGGCCAAAGCTTCGGGTGGGCTGGCGAACGATCCGATCGGGCGGATCATTGCCGCGAAAACGCGCTGACGTTCCGTCACAACACCGAGGCCCCCGCCTGCGCGGGGGCGCCAGCTTGTTCGATCAGAGCGACTTTATGATCGCCGAGAAATCGAGGCCCGCGTTGCCCGCATCGGCGAAGGCCGAATAGAGCTCTTCGGCGCGCTGGCCCATCGGCACATCGGCCCCAGCATCCTTGGCAGCGGCCATGGCCAGCTTGAGATCCTTGAGCATCAGTGCGGTGGCAAAGCCGCCCTGATAGCCGTTGTCGGCCGGGCTTTGCGGGCCGACGCCGGGGACCGGGCAATACGAGGTCATCGACCAGCACTGGCCCGAGGCCTTGGAGGAGATGTCGTAGAAGGTCTGGAGATCAAGCCCGAGCTTCTCGGCCATGGCGAAGGTTTCGCACGTGGCGACCATCGAGGCGCCGAGCAGCATATTGTTGCAGATCTTGGCCGCCTGCCCTGCGCCGCTGGCACCGGCATGGATCACGGCCTTGCCCATGGCGGCGAGGATCGGCTCGGCACGGGCAAAGGCCTCGTCGCTGCCGCCGACCATGAAGGTGAGCGTGCCGCCATTGGCAGCCGCGATGCCGCCCGAAACCGGCGCATCGACCATGACATAGCCCGCAGCATCGGCTGCCGTGGCAACTTCGCGGGCAGTGGCGACGTCGATGGTCGAGCAGTCGAGCAGCAGGGCCGAGGTCGGCGCGTGGCCGATCACGTCGGCGCTGTAGACCGACTTGACGATGGCGCCGTTGGGCAGCATCGAGACGACGGCATCTGCACCCTGCACTGCTTCCTTGACCGAGGTGTAGGTGGTGCAGCCGTTTTCCCTGGCGCGGGTCAGCGCCGCTTCGGCAAGGTCGAAGGCGTGGACGTCATGCCCCGCCTTGACGAGGTTCGCGGCCATGCCGCCGCCCATGTTGCCGAGGCCGATGAATGCGATTTTCATTTCAGAATCTCCCCTCCCGCAGGCGGGAGGGGCCGGGGGTGGGCCTTCTCCCGAAATGATGGGTGGAAATGCCCACCCCTAACCCCTCCCGCTTGCGGGAGGGGGACTGGCAGAGCTTACCGCCCCTTCCATACGCCGGGGCGCTTTTCGATGAAGGCCTTCATGCCCTCGGCCTTGTCCTCGCTGGCGGTGAGGATCTGGAAGACGCGGCGTTCGAACAGCAGGCCCTGGTCGAGCGTGGTCTCGAACGCGGCGTTGACCATTTCCTTGTTGGCGACGGCGGCCATCGGCGGCATCGCGGCAATGGTCTCGGCGGTCTTGAGCGCGTCGGCGAGCAGGTCGGCCAGCGGCACCACGCGGGTTACAAGGCCCGAGCGCTCCGCCTCGGCGGCGTCCATCATGCGGCCGGTCAGGCACATGTCCATCGCCTTGGCCTTGCCCACGGCGCGGGTGAGGCGCTGCGATCCGCCCATGCCGGGGGCCACGCCGAGCTTGATCTCGGGCTGGCCGAACCTGGCGTTGTCCGAAGCAATGATGAAATCGGCCATCATCGCGAGTTCGCAACCGCCGCCCAGCGCGAAGCCGTTGACCGCCGCGATCCACGGCTTGCGCGTGGTCTTGACGAGGTGGCTGGTCCACTTCGAGAAAAAGTCCTCGTTGTAGAAATCGGCAGCGGGCTTTTCCGACATTTCCTTGATGTCGGCCCCGGCGGCAAAGGCCTTCTCGCCCGCGCCGGTGAGCACGGCGCAGCGCTGCGAGGCGTCGGCCTCGTAGGCGGCGAAGGCCTCGATCAGCTCAGCCAGAACCTGCGAGTTGAGCGCGTTGAGCGCCTGCGGGCGGTTTAGCGTGATGAGGGTGACAGCACCCTTCTGTTCGACGAGGATGGTTTCGTAAGTCATAGCGGTTTCCATTCGTCAGCAGCGCCCAGCGGCGCGAAGATCTGGTCGAGAAGATCGTCGGTGACGCCCTCTGCCGTGGCGGGCGACCACTTCGGGGCGTGGTCCTTATCGACGATCACGGCGCGCACGCCTTCGGCAAAATCCGGCAAAGTCAGCACGCGGGCACCGATGCGGTATTCCATCGCCATGTTGGCGGCGAAGTCGGGCAGGGTCAGGCTGGTGGCGAGCTGGCGCAGGGCGACCTTGCAGGTCTGCGGGCTCTTGGTGTGCAGCGTCTTTAGCGTTTCGGCCCCGAAGTCCGAACCGTCGGCTTCGAGCGCGGCGAGGATGTCCTCGTAGCGGTCCGAAGCAAACAGGCGGGCGATATCATCGGCATGAGCAGCGATCTTCGGCTCGGGCGGGACCGACGACAGTTCGCGCAGGATGGCCGGGATATTGTCGGGCTCTGCCGCGATGCGGGCCTTGGCCTGCGCAAGGTTGGCCGAGGGCAGATAATGCGTGGCAAGACCTGCCCAGAGGCATTCCGCACCATCAAGGCGCGCGCCTGTCAGCGCAAGGTACTGGCCGAGACGGCCCTTGAGGCGCGACAGGAACCAGCCGCCGCCGACGTCCGGAAACAGGCCGATACCGGTTTCGGGCATGGCCAGCTTGGTGTTCTCGGTAGCCACGCGATACGTGGCCGGGCCGGAAATCCCCACGCCGCCGCCCATGGTGATGCCGTCCATGAAGGCGACCACAGGCTTGCCATAGGTCATCAGCAGGTGGTTGAGCTGGTATTCGTCATGGAAGAACTTGCGGCCCGACGTGCCGCCGTCGTTCAGCGCCGAATTGCGCAGGAAGGCGATATCGCCGCCTGCGCAGAAGCCCCGCGACAGCTTGGGATCGCCATCGGCGGGAAGCTGGTGGTCGATCATCACGACCGCCACGCCATCGTCACCGCGCCAATCGAGGAGCGATGCAGTCATGGCGTGGACCATGTCGAGCGTCAGCGCATGGATCGCGCGCGGACGGTTGAGCGAGAGCACGCCAGCCGCGCCGCTGCGGGTGGCAAGAACTTCGTCGGTCACTTCAGCAGGTCCCTTCCCACGATCATGCGCATGACTTCGTTGGTGCCTTCGAGGATGCGGTGGACGCGAAGGTCTCGCCAGAACCGCTCGATCGGGTAATCGCGCAAGTAGCCGTAGCCGCCGAACATCTGCAGCGCGCGGTCGACGATCGACGAGCCGTTGTCGGTCGCCAGCTTCTTGGCCATGGCCGAGAAGCGCGTCTTGTCGGGTGCGCCGGAGGTCACCTTGGCGGCAGCCATGTAGAGCAGCGCGCGGGCGGATTCGAGGTCGGTTGCCATGTCGGCCAGCACGAACATGGTGTTCTGGAATTCGGCGATGGCCTTGCCGAACTGCTTGCGATCCTTGACGTATCCGATTGCCTCATCAAGGCAGCGCTGTGCGCCGCCCAGCGAGCAGGCCCCGATGTTGAGGCGGCCACCATCCAGCCCGGCCATCGCGAACTTGAAGCCATCGCCTTCGGCGCCGACCCGGTTCGCGACCGGCACGCGCACGTTGTCGAAGATCACCTGCGCGGTGGGCGAGGCATTCCAGCCGAGCTTGCGTTCGGGCGCACCGAAGCTGACGCCTTCCATGTCCTTGTCGATGACGAGGCAGGAGATGCCACGGGCGCCATCGTCGCCGGTGCGAACCATGGTGACGTAGATGTCGTTGACGCCGCCGCCCGAGATGAACTGCTTGGTGCCGTTGACAATGTAGTGGTCGCCATCGAGGCGGGCGGTGGTCTTGAGCGCGGCTGCATCCGATCCCGAACCGGGCTCGGTCAGGCAGTAGCTCGCCATCTTGTCCATGGTGACAAGATCGGGAAGGTAGCGCCCCTTGATCTCTTCACCGCCGAAGGTATCGATCATCCATGCGGCCATGTTGTGGATCGAGATGAAGGCGCTGGTCGCGGGGCAGCCATAAGCCATGGCTTCCATGATCAGCGCAGCTTCAAGGCGGCCAAGGCCGATGCCGCCGGATTCCTCGCTGACGTAGATTGCGGCAAAGCCGAGTTCGGCGGCGGCCTTGATGGTTTCGCGCGGGAAGGTGTGGTCCTCGTCCCATTGCGCGGCGAACGGCGTGATGGCGTCGGCAGTGAAGCGGCGGGCCATGTCCTGGATGGCAATCTGATCTTCGGTCAGTGAGAACTGGTCGGTCATCTTCTTCCCGTCTTACCCTTTTGGCCGTCACGCAGAGTTAACCGCGCCCTTAAATTTGTCATGGGCGGCGGATATGGCCCGCCACCCATGCTGTCCAGACCTATCCGCAGGAAATGCGGACGATCGTGTAGTTGTCGTCGTAGGAGACCGTCAGCCGGTCGGCGCGGTAGTCCATTGTCACGGCTGAACGCGGCGGCACCCAGCGCAGGGTGCGTGCGCCGGTGAGGCGCATCAGCTCGGCACCGCTGGCAGCAGTGGCCTTGTGGCCGATGTGCGACTGGACTGCGTCGGCATTGCAGGTGCCTTCGGGCATGGCGGGAAGGTCCTCCGGTGGCGGCGTGCCTTGCGTGCAGGCCGAAAGACCGGCCAGAGCAGCGATGGCAATGATAGCAGGCTTCATCACGGCTCTCCTCACTTGCAACGGCTGTGGCGACGCGGGCCTTGCGGAGCGTCATCGCCGAACTCGGTCAAGACCAGCGTCTTGCCGCCGTCCTCCAGCTTGTAGCTGGCATCGCGCTGCCACTTCATGCCTTCGCCCTCGTAATCGAACACCGCGCGCAAGGTATTGCGATCGACATCCTTTACCGAAGCGATCTCTCCAACGGATTCATAGAATTTGACCGACCTCTCGCCGACAGTGATCGCCCCCTTGTCGTCACCGCGCGCAGGGTTGCAATCCGCCGCGTTGACGCCCCACTTGCCGCGCATTGCGACCGGGAAGACGCCGTCCGCTGCCGGTGCCGATGCCGCGGGCGAAACCGGTGGAACCATGGCCTCGCTCTCGCTGACTGTGGGCGCGAGGCTGGGCGTGGCCGACGCGCCCGGCTCGGGCGATGGGTCCGAGCAGGCGGCAAGCGCCAACGGTGCGGCAAGGAGAAGAAGAGCGGATTGCTTCATCGGGAATGCTCCGGTGTGGTTGATGGCATAACCAACGCGCACCGGAGCGATCCTTTCCATGAGCGGGCCTTTCCGCCTCAGCCCATCGTCGGAATGACGAAGGCGTTTCCACCATCGGGCGAGCCATCCGGCCAGCGCTGGGTGATGGTCTTGACCTTGGTCCAGAACTTCACGCCTTCCATGCCGTGCTGGTTGGTGTCGCCAAAGGCCGAACGCTTCCAGCCGCCGAAGGTGTGGTAGGCAACCGGCACCGGGATCGGCACGTTGATGCCGACCATGCCGACGTTGACACGGGCGGCAAATTCGCGCGCCGCGTGGCCGTTGCGGGTAAATATGGCGACGCCGTTGCCGTACTGGTGCTTCGAAGGCAGCGCGAGCGCTTCCTCGAAGTCCTTGGCTCGGACGATCTGCAGGACGGGGCCGAAGATCTCGTTGTGGTAGCTGTCCATGTCGGGCGTGACATGGTCGATCAGCGTCGGGCCGACGAAGAAGCCTTCCTCATGACCCTGCAGCGTGAAGCCGCGGCCGTCGACGACCAGTTCGCCACCTTCCTCGATGCACTTGCCGATCCAGCCTTCGACCTTTTCCTTGTGCGCCTGGGTCACGACAGGACCGTAGTGCGCTTCGGGATCAGTGGAGACGCCGACGCGCAGGGCCTCGATCGCGGGGATCAGCTTGGCGCGGAGCTTGTTGGCGGTTTCCTCGCCCACGGGCACCACGACGGGCAGCGCCATGCAGCGCTCACCAGCCGAACCGAAGGCCGCGCCGCACAGGTCGTTGACGACCTGATCGAGGTCGGCGTCGGGCATGACGATGCCGTGGTTCTTGGCACCACCCATGGCCTGCACGCGCTTACCAGCGGCGACGCCACGGTTGTAGACGTAGTGGGCGATGTCCGACGAGCCGACAAAGCTGACCGCGCCGATGGCCGGGTGATCGAGGATCGCGTCGACCATTTCCTTGTCGCCATGGACGACCTGGCAGATGCCTTCGGGCAGGCCCGCTTCGATGAACAGTTCGGCAAGGCGAACCGGAACCGAGGGGTCACGCTCTGAAGGCTTGATGATGAAGGCGTTGCCCGTGGCAATGGCGATGGCCGACATCCACAGCGGGATCATGCCGGGGAAGTTGAACGGGGTGATGCCTGCGCCGATGCCGATCGGCTGGCGCATCGAATAGACGTCGATGCCGGGCCCGGCACCTTGCGTATATTCGCCCTTGAGAACGTGCGGGATGCCGCAGGCGAATTCGACCACTTCGAGACCGCGCTGGATATCGCCCTTCGAGTCGGCGATGACCTTGCCGTGCTCGGAGGAGAGCATGTGGGCGAGGCTGTCCATGTTCGCCTCGACCAGTTCCTTGAAGCGGAACATCACGCGGGCGCGGCGCTGCGGGTTGGTGGCGGCCCAGGCGGGCTGCGCCTTCAGGGCGGCCTGAACGGCGCGCTCGAGCGTTTCGGCGGTGCCGAGCGCGACTTCGGCCTGCACGCCGCCGTTGTTCGGATCGAAGATCGGGCTCTTGCGGGCGGGCGCGCCGCCGGGGCCGCCGACGATGAAGTGGTCTACGAGACGCATCAGGAATCCTCTTTCATCAAAACTTGCTAGCGTGATGCGCCGATGACTGATTGCAGGCAACAAGCGATTATGCGAGGTCTACCTGCAAATTTGCAGGTGACCGGATGCAGTCCAGCGACTGGAACGACTTTCAGGCCTTTCTCGCGGTAGCGCGTGCCGGACAGCTCGCGCGGGCGGCGGCAAACATGGGGGTGGACGCCACCACGATCGGGCGGCGATTGCGGCGGCTGGAAACGCGAGTCGGCGCCACGCTGTTCGAGCAGACGCGCGAGGGGCAGGTCCTGACCGAGGCGGGCGAGGCTATGCTGGCCGAGGTCGAGGCGATGGACCAGGCCGCCAGCCGCATCGCCGAACACGCTGCCAGTGGCGGGGGCGTTGCCGGAACCCTGCGGGTGAGCCTGTCCGAAGGGTTTGGCAGCTGGATTGTCGCTCCTGCCCTGCGCGGCTTTGTCGAGGCTAATCCGCGACTGATGGTGGATCTCGTCGCCTCGTCCGGATTTCTCAGCCCGTCCAAGCGCGAAGCGGACCTTGCCGTCACGCTGTCACGCCCGCGCGCAGGGCCGGTGATCGCGGGCAAGCTGTCGGACTACAGCCTGCGGCTCTATGCCACGCGGGGGTATCTTTCACAAAAGGGGCTGCCTGAAAAGCCCGCCGAGCTGGCGCAGGGGCACCGGCTGGTCGGCTACATTCCCGACCTGCTCTATGCACCGGAGCTGCGCTACCTGGCCGAGATCGAGCCGGACCTGACCGCCAACTTGCGCTCGTCCTCGATCATCGCGCAGCACCGCATGATCGCGGCGGGGGCGGGCATCGGCGTGCTGCCGTGCTTCATTGGCGATTCGGACAAGTGGCTGGTGCCGGTGCTGCCCGCCGCCCGCGTGACGCGATCGTTCTGGCTGGTGACGCACAAGGACACGCACAACCTGGCGCGCGCGCGGGCGTTCAAGGACTGGCTGACCGCGCTGGTGACGCGCGAACGCGGGCGGTTGCTGCCGCGGTAGTGGTACGGGCGTCCTTCGACAGGCTCAGGACGAGCGGTTCTTTTGCAAGAACGCGCTCATCCAGTCAAAGTAGCCCGCTCATCCTGAGCTTGTCGAAGGATGCCGTTAAGGTCTCAAACCTTCGCGACGGGCGCGTCTGGCCCAAGGTCTTCGTACCAGGCTTCCACCGGGCCGTTGAGCTTGATTGTCAGCGGGTTGCCCTTGCGGTCCATGGTCTTGCCCGCCTGCACGCGCACCCAGCCTTCGGAAATGCAGTATTCCTCGACGTTGTTGCGCACCACGCCCTTGAAGCGAATGCCGACGCCGCGACGCAGCTTGTCCGCATCGAAATAGGGGCTGCGCGGGTTGATCGCGAGGTGATCCGGCGGCACGTCGCTGCCGGTGGTTTCGGGCTGGTTGGTTTCGTCGCTCATGGAGCGCGCAAATATCTTGATTGCCCCACTTGTCAATCGAAGCGGAGCGTCGTAGAGGCCCGCCCCTGTCAAGCGGTCGAACACCGGCCATGCTCTGACGGGCGCGTAGCTCAGCGGTAGAGCACACCCTTCACACGGGTGGGGTCACAGGTTCAATCCCTGTCGCGCCCACCAGAAACGGCCCGCGAGAGATCGCGGGCTTTTCTGTATCTGGCGGAACCTCGCATTGCTCCGGTGGATTGGTCATTCTCCCCCCAACGGAGAAATTTCCATGCAAAACAAGGATGAACGCACGCCACCGCTCGAGCCCAAGAGCGACAACGCGAGCCTCAACAGCGAAGTCCACGCGACCACCAAGATCAATTCGAACGTGACGCCGGAGGACTATCCCGAGGAAGATCGCAAGATGCAGGCGATCTCATCGCAGGAACCGAGCGAGGGCGTCCGCAAGGACCAGGCACAGGACGCGACCCGACAATCACGTTCAAGCGAAGAGCCGAGCGAGGGCGAACGCGATGAATGAGCGGCGTTTGCGCGAAATCAAGGAAAGCCTAATATAAGGCGCCATCATGGGCTGGTTCACAAGGAGGACCAGACCCATGTTCAAGACCAATGTTGGCGGGATCGATCGTGTGCTTCGCATCGTGCTCGGTCTCGTGCTGATCGCGCTCGTCTTTGTCGGGCCGCAGACGCCGCTGGGCTGGATCGGGTTGGTTCCTTTGCTGACGGGGCTGCTGCGCACGTGCCCGCTCTATTCGCTGCTTGGCATGAATACCTGCCCCCGCACGTAAGAGCGCTGAGGGCGGGTTGCGCAGGGGGGCGCGAGGCGGCATAGCGCTGCGCCATGCACGATATCCGCCTGATCCGCGAAAACCCCGCCGCTTTCGACGCCGCCCTCGCCCGCCGGGGCGTGGAGCCTGCGGCGCAATCCATCCTCGCGCTCGATGCGCGCCGCCGCGAGATCGCGACGCGGATGCAGGAGGTTCAGGCCCGCCGCAATGAAGCGTCGAAAGCCATCGGCGCAGCCATGGGCAAGGGCGACAAGGATACGGCCGAAGCGCTGAAGGTCGAGGTTGCCGCGCTCAAGGTTGAACTGCCTGCGCTGGAAGAGGAAGAGCGGACGCTGACGGCGCAGCAGAATGCCGCGCTCGCCGCCTATCCCAATGCCCCTGCATCCGATGTGCCGGAAGGCGCCGACGAGAGCGAGAATGCCGAATTGCTGCGCTGGGGCACGCCGCGCGAGTTCAGTTTTCCGCCGAAGGAACACGCCGACCTTGGCCCGGCGCTCGGCCTTGATTTCGAGACCGGCGCGCTGATCTCGGGGGCGCGCTTCACTTTCCTCAAGGGCGGAATGGCGCGGCTGCATCGGGCGCTGGCGCAATTCATGCTTGATCGCCAGACCGGCGAGAACGGCTATCTGGAGTGCATTCCGCCGCTGCTGGTCAAGGACGAGGCAGTTTTCGGCACGGGGCAATTGCCCAAGTTTGAAGACGATCTCTTTCAAACCACGCTTGGTATCGACAAAGAGTGGTTGTGGAATGAGATTAACTCTGAAGTTGAACTCTTTAAGGCCCCCGAGATTCTTGCAAGGGCGTGGTCCGAAGGCACGATAGAAAAAGCTAAGCGTGATACTTTTCAGCGGTTTATCGAAGTCTACGAATCGAGTCCTAAGAACCGACGTTGGCTCATTCCAACCGCTGAAGTCTCTCTGACAAATTACGTCCGCGAGACAATCATTGATCCAGGCGCGCTTCCGCTGCGCATGACTGCGCTGACGCCCTGCTTCCGTTCGGAGGCGGGCGCGGCGGGGCGCGATACGCGCGGGTTCATCCGCCAGCACCAGTTCGAGAAGGTCGAACTGGTTTCGATCACCCGGCCCGAAGATTCCGAAGCCGAGCATGAGCGGATGACCGGCTGTGCCGAGGGCGTGCTGCAGGCGCTGGGCCTGCCCTATCGCAAGGTGCTGCTGTGCACCGGGGACATGGGCTTCACCGCCCGCAAGACCTATGACCTGGAAGTGTGGCTGCCGGGCCAGGGAGCCTATCGCGAGATCTCCTCGTGTTCCAACTGCGGTGACTTCCAGGCGCGGCGCATGAACGCGCGCTATCGCCCGGAAGGCGCGAAAGGCACCGAGTTCGTTCATACTCTTAATGGTTCGGGCCTTGCCGTGGGCCGTACGCTGGTGGCAGTCTTGGAAAACTTCCAGCGGGAGGACGGATCGGTGGATGTGCCTGAAGTGCTGCACCCCTACATGGGCGGGCTGACCCGCCTCGTGCCGCTGGCGTGATCCGCGCGCTGGCGGCAGGCCTGGCACTGCTGGCAGCGGCACCGGCTGTTGCGCAAGGTGCGCGACCGCCGATCGTGGCCTGGACCTATACCGTGCAGGCGGGCGATACCTTCTCGGACATCGCGCGGCGCTGGGGCGTGGACATGGCAGCGCTGGGCGAGGCGAACGGCATTCCCAGTCCTTACGTCATCCGCATCGGACAGGTGCTGAAGCGACCAGATCCGAAAAGCACGCCGAGGCCATCAGCCAGGCCGGCACCTGCGGTTCCGGCGCAGAACCCAGCCGGTCAAACCCCGAAGGCCGTGCCC
>NZ_LSIA01000259.1:0-12201 GCF_001556015.1 Novosphingobium sp. CCH12-A3
CGTGGGCGCCGATGTAGCCTGCGCCGCCGGTGACGAGAACGGGAACCTTCGACATTGGCAATTCGCTCCGCTCTGGCGCAGGTTTCGTTGCTCCCGCGCGTTCATGGTTGCGACAGCGCGGGCGATTTACACGTCCGGCCGGGTCGCGCCTCACCCCTTACGGGAAAATTACGAATGAAAGCCAAACCGATCTTGTCTGCCGTCGCATTCCTTGCGGCAAGCTCCAGCGCGTTTGCCCAAGCCATGCCGCCGGGGGGACGGTGGGACCAGCCGATGGACCAGCGCATCGGGCGCCAAAACGGGCGGCAGAGTGCCGAGCCTTCGCGCAAGGTCGAGGTCGAGGCGTTCCAGGCAGCCGATGCGGCATCTCTTCTGGGCAAGGGGCCGATCACCGTCGCCGCTGCCGAAGGCGCCGAGGCCGAATGGAAGCTGCCGGTCTATGAAGCCGCCGTCGTCGATCAGTTGGCCAAGCTCGGCTACGAAACGGCCGTGAACGGCGCGGAAGGCGGACAGATCGCGCAGATCGGCATTCGCCACGAGCAGGTCGTGCCCGAGGAAGCCAAGCGCAAGCCGGTTTCGGGCGCGATGGAGGTGGGCGTTTCCAATCGCGGCAACTACACCGCGATGGCGCTCAACATCGACCTGACCAAGGCGAAGAAGGCAATCGTCGCCACCCGGCTCGACGTGCGCATCCGCGACAAGGCGAGCAATCGCGTGCTGTGGGAAGGCCACGCCGAAGCGCAGACGCGCGAGGACGACGATGGCCTGAACAATGGCGCAGTTGCGGCAAGGCTGGCCTCGGCGCTGTTCGCGAAATTTGCCGATGCGCAGGTGGTTCCGGCGAGCTGACTGGAGCAGGTGTGCCAATTGGCATTGCGGTGAAATCCGCGGCGTAGCACCACCTGCGCCATGATCATGGGACGCAGAATGATGAAACGCCTTGTAGCCGCAATTGCCCTTGCTGCCCTGATGGCAACGCCCGTCATGGCCAAGCCCGCACCGATCGAGGTCACGCGGTTTCACACCGCGCAGACGCTGCCCCGGCTGAAAGGCGCGGCGGTGATTGTCGAGGCGGCGCCGGGCAGTGACCGATCCAGCCTGGAAGATCAGGTCTGGCTTGCCGCCGTACAGAAGGAACTGTTCGCCAGCGGTTTTGGCAGCGCCACGCCGGGCGCCGCCGATGCCGTGGCCGAAGTGCGCGTCGACCGCGAGGTGCTCAAGCGAGAGAGGCAGCGCGGACCGGTGAGCGTCGGCGTGGGCGGATCGACCGGCAGCTATGGCGGCGGCGTGGGGCTGGGTGTCGGCATCAATCTGGGCGGAGGGCCGAAGGACTACGTCGTCACGCGCCTGTCGGTGCGCATCCGCGACCGCCGAACCGGCGAGGCGCTGTGGGAAGGCCGTGCCGAAAACCGCGAGAAGGCCAAGGCGAAGGAAGCCGATCCGGCGCTTGCCGCACCTCGCCTGGCGCATGCCCTGTTCTCGGGCTTCCCCGGCACGTCAGGGGATACTATCACTGTCAAATGACAGATATCCGCATCAATGCCGCGTTCGATTCCGGCAACATCGAAGTGCTCCAGGTTTCGGGCGCGCGTGCGAAGCTGGCGATCCGCAAGGACCGCGACTCAGAGTTCTTCCAATGGTTCCACTTTCGCGTCGACGGGGCTGCGGGGCGTGAGCTGGAGCTGAAGATCACCGAACTTGGCAATTCCGCCTATCCGGGTGGCTGGCCGGGGTATCGGGCAGCCTTCTCCGAAGACCGCGAGTTCTGGGGCCGGACCGAGACCAGCTATGATCCGGGCGAGGACGGCGGGACGCTGACCATCCGCCACACGCCCGAGGCTGGCACATGCTGGTTCGCTTATTTCGCGCCCTATTCGATGGAGCGGCATCACGATCTGGTGGCGCAAACGGCGGCGCTGCCGGGTGTGACCCATCGCTGCCTTGGCACCAGCATCGAAGGCCAGCCGATCGACTGCCTCGAGATCGGCGAAGGCCCGAAACAGGTCTGGCTCTATGCCCGCCAGCATCCCGGCGAATCGATGGCCGAATGGTGGATGGAAGGCGCGCTCGAACTGCTGACCGACCCTGCCGACCCACATGGCCGCAAGCTGCGCCAGCTCTGCCGCTTCCACGTGGTGCCCAATGCCAACCCGGACGGATCGTGCCGGGGGCACTTGCGCACCAATGCCGTGGGCGTGAACCTCAACCGCGAATGGCACGAGCCGACGCCGGAGCGTTCGCCCGAAGTGCTGGCAATCCGCAATGCCATGGACGAGAGCGGCGTTGACTTCGCCATGGACGTGCACGGCGACGAGGCGATCCCGCACGTGTTCCTTGCCGGATTCGAAGGCATCCCTTCGTGGACCGACGAGCTTGGCGCCTCCTACGAACGCTACCGCCGCATTCTCGAACGCCGCACCCCCGATTTCCAGACGCGGCGCGGCTATCCCATCGCCGCGCCGGGCCGCGCCAACCTGACGATGTCGACCAACCAGGTCGCCCACCGCTTCGGCTGCGTGGCAATGACGCTGGAAATGCCGTTCAAGGACAACGACGACCTGCCCTGCAAGGAACAGGGCTGGAGCCCGGAACGGTCGAAGCTGCTGGCGCGCGATTGCCTCGCCTCGCTGCTGGAGTGGCTGGAGGGGTGAAGGTTTCTATTGCAGCCGTCGGAAACCCACCCCGCTGCGACTAATTTCGCTTTTGGCTCAATAAGTCTCGCTCCCCTCCCTTGAGGGAGGGGCTGGGGGTGGGTGTGCGACGGCTGCAATAGTGAATGACCGAAGGCCTTGCAGGTTCATCTCACGCAAAGCCGCAAAGACACGAAGATGTTGCGCTGGGGGGCGCTGTAGCGTGAGCCGGCGAACGTTTCGGCTGGGCGGAAGCTCTGGGCCAAACGCAACCCCTTTGCGTCTTCGCGTCTTTGCGTGCCAATCCATCTCGCAGCGCGAACCTTTTACGCAAAGTTAAGAAATCAGGGCGCATGGCTCGGACATGGCCCGCACCATCGCCCTCATCCACGTGCCCCTCGCCGACTTCTCGGCGGCTGAACTGGCGCGCAAGGCGATCGTGCTCGGCTGCGCTGCGGCGCTGATCATGGCGGGCAAGCCGTTCCTATTCTTCTGAGCTAGCACTTCCCAATCTAGGTCAAGTGGCAACGCCTGTGACCGCTCGCCGCTCTAGTCACGAAGCTCCAGAACCCGCTTTACCGCAAACCAAGTACCCCAATCGAAGGGTGCATCGCTCAGCGATCCGGACAGAGTCTCCGCAACCAAACTCATCAAATCGGCGTAGTGGCTCATGCACGCCGCATTTCCGGATCCACCGACGACTGCCCGCTCCCGCCATCGCTCGAACATGAATCCTGTACCGTCGACGCACTGGAATGCTTCGCCCCTGTACCTACCCACTTTCCGGTCAAACACATCCAAGAACAGTTTTGCCTGGCCTTTGCTAAGCGAGAAGCTTCTCTCGTATGCTGGCCCCGTCCCATCATATGCAATCGCGTAGATTGCGCCTTTGGCAGTGCCATCTAAGCGACGGTCCAACGAAATCTTGTACCGCCAGCGAGGCCATTCCGACAGAACCAGCCGCAAGCCGCCATTCGCTTCCGGGTCGAGACTATGGCGCTTTTCAAACTCACGAATGATCTTCAGATCCGCATCGTGCCATTCATCGCCAAGGACGAACTGGCGCTGTTGGGTTGTTCGGCTGTATTGGCGGTACGATTCATCCAGAACAAATAGTCCGACACCGTAGAGCACGATTGCGGCGGCCAAGAAGACAGTAGCGACGACGACGATCTTGCGAACCGATCTGTCGTTAAACTTGATCATGGCCGGGAGCTAGCCGCAAGTCAGCCAAGGCGACAATAGGGTTTGTCGAAGCTGGGCAAGAAGACCTTCAAGGTTGCGACAGGTTCCTTCGGAAGATCGCCGTCGCCCGGTGTTCGACATGGGGCTGCGCTCATTCTGCGATTATGCGCTCGGCATGACGGCTCAACAGGCGCGGCAAGATTCGCGGGAGTCTGCGAGGGGCGTCAGAAGGGAGCCAGGCCCCGTGTCGAGCACGGGGCGACGAGGGGTTTGGGGCTGGTTGGAGCGGGTAGGCTCAACCGCCGCTCCCCCTACAATATCTCCAGCACCCTTTCCTTCGGGCGGCACAGGCGGACGCCCTTTTCCGTCTCCACCAGCGGACGCTCGATCAGCTTGGGTTCGGCGGCCATGGCGGCCAGCACCGTCGCGTCATCGGCTGAGGGCAGGCCGCGTTCCTCGGCGTCGGTGCCACGCAAGCGCAGGCCCTGCTGTGGGGTGAGGCCGGCATCGCGGTAGAGCTGGGCGAGCTTTTCGGCACTGGGCGGGGTCTTGAGGTATTCGACCACCGTCACTTCCGCGCCCGCATCCTGCAGCATCGCCAAGGTGTTGCGCGAGGTGCCGCAGTTGGGGTTGTGCCAGATCGTTGCCTTCATCGCTGCCTCCTGCGTGTTCGATGCAAGCCTCATAACCCCGCGAGCACTGGCTGCAACGCCCGCGTTTTGACGCAGGTCAATGTTATTGCGAAAAATTCGCAAGAAACCCCTTGCAAGTGCGATTGACTCGCAATACTCGCCCTCTTGCGAATGATTATCGCAAACACGTGATCGTTAAGGGGACTACCGTGAACCGTCTTTCCAGCCTGCTGCTCGCCGGAACCATGCTGATGCCTTCTGCCGCCTTTGCAGAAGATCTGGTGCCCGCAGATGCCGCGCTGGAGGCCGATGGAACCAACACCGTGATCGTCGTGACCGGCACCGCCGACGGCTATCGCCCGGTCGATGCCAATGCGGTGAAGACGCCGACCCCGCTGGTCAACGTGCCGCAGACCATCACCGTGCTTACCCGCGAGCAGCTTGACGACCAGGGCATCACCCAACTGGGCGATGCACTGCGCTATGTTCCGGGCGTGGTGCTCGGCCAGGGCGAGGGCCATCGCGACCAGATCAACCTGCGCGGCCAGAACACCACTGCCGACTTCTACCTCGACGGCCTGCGCGACGACACGCAGTATTACCGCTCGCTCTACAACATCGAGCGGGTCGAAGTGCTGAAGGGCGCCAATGCGCTCCTGTTTGGCCGTGGCGGCGGTGGCGGCGTGGTCAATCGCGTCAGCAAGACGCCCGACCTTGACCGAACTAAGGGCGAGGCCAGCGCCAATGTCGACAGCTTCGGCGCCTTTGCGCTGGCCGCCGACTGGAACCAGCCCCTCACCGAGACTGTCGGCGCGCGCTTCAACGGCACCTACGAGGAATTCGACAACCACCGCCAGGACTTCGAGGGCCGCTTCATCGGCGTGAACCCGACCATGGCCTTCCAGCCCGGCGAGAAGACCCGCATCGAGTTGTCCTACAACTATGACGACGACCGCCGCACCACCGACCGCGGCGTGCCCTCGGTAAACGGCAAGCCGCTGACCGGCTATGACGATACCTTCTTCGGCCGCTCGGACGTCAACATTGCCACGGTTGTCGCGCACATCGCGCAGGCCCGCCTCGATCACGAACTGGCCGATGGCCTCAGCTTCAACGTGCTGGGCCAGTACACCCACACCGACAAGTATTACGGCAACGTCTTCGCTGGCAGCGCGGTGAACGCTTCGAACCAGCTGACGCTCTCGGGCTATTCCAGCGCCAACGTGCGCGAAAGCTGGGTCGGGCAGACCAACCTTGTCTGGGAAGGCCGGACTGGCGGCATCGGCCATACCGTTCTGGCCGGTCTCGAGGTTTCGAGCCAGGACACCTCGAGCCTGCGTTCCGACCCGATCTTCAGCGGCTCCTCCACCGTGACACTGGCCAAGCGCCTGACCATCCCGGCGGTGACTTTCGCCGCGCCCAGCCGTTCGACCTTCAGCCGGGTCGATACCTGGTCAGCCTACTTCCAAGACCAGATCGAGCTGGCCTCGTTCCTGCAGGTCGTGGCGGGGGTGCGCTTCGACGAATTCAGGATCAGCGCTGACAACCGCATCCCGCCGGTGTCGACGAACAGCCGCACCGACCGCAAGTGGTCGCCGCGCTTTGGCGTGATCGTCAAGCCGCAGGAGAACGTAAGCTTCTATGGCAGCTTTACCCGCACCTTCCTGCCACAGTCGGGCGACCAGTTCGGCTCGCTGGACGCCACGCAGGCGACGCTGGCACCGGAGGAGTTCGAGAACCTCGAGGCAGGCGTGAAGTGGGACGTGAACCCGAACCTCGCCTTCACAGCAGCGGCCTACCAGCTTGACCGCGAAAATTCGCGCTTCAACAACCCGGCCACCGGCTTCCCCGAGCTGTCGGGCAAGACCCGCGCGAAGGGTGTGGAGCTTTCGCTCGCCGGCCGCGTGCTGCCGCAGCTGCAGGTGAGCCTGGGCTATACGCTGCAGGACGGCGAAGTGCGTTCGCGGACCACGGCAGCTCTGCCCGGCACGCGGCTGGCACAGCTGCCGCGCCACCAGGCTTCGGCGTGGGCCCGCTACGACGTGAGCGACAAGCTGGGCCTTGGCGTGGGTCTGACGCACCAGTCGAAGAGCTTCACGACGATCAGCAACGCGGTAACGCTGCCGGCGTTCACGCGGATCGATGCCGCGGTATTCTATGACCTGTCGGAGAACCTGTCGGTCCAGCTCAATGTCGAGAACCTCACCGACACCGACTATTTCCCCTCAGCGCATACCGACAACAACATCTCCACCGGCGAGCCGATCAATGCCCGCCTGACGGTGCGCGCGAAGTTCTGAAACACCCCAGGCGCTCTCCCCTCCCCCCCTCGCGAGGGGAGGGCGCCACCCCTTCAGCCTGCGCCGGGCGCCACGATCGCCGGTGGCGGAGCGGCGCTGATCGTCTCCTCGCCCCGCATCACGCGGGCGGCGCGCTGGATCGCGCGGGTCAGGCGCGGATAGACGCCGCAGCGGCAGATGTTGGTGATGGCGCGGCCGATGTCCTCGTCGGTCGGGCTGGCGCTGGTGGTGAGCAGCGCGGCCGCAGCCATGACGATGCCCGGCGTGCAGAAGCCGCACTGGATTGCCTGCTCGGCCACTAGCGCCTGCTGCACCGGGTGCGAGCGATCACCCGACAGGCCTTCGATGGTGGTGAAGCTGCGGCCCTCGGCCTCGCCCAGCGAGAGGGTGCAGCTGGGCATTGCCTGTCCATCGACGATGACCATGCAGGCGCCGCATTCGCCGGTGCCGCAGCCGTACTTGGTGCCAGTGAGATTGGCCGCATCGCGCAGCGCCCAGAGCAGCGGGGTATCGTCCTCGAGACGGTACTGCACGGGCTGGTTGTTGACGGTGAGGCGAGCCATAGCCTCCGCTTAGCGCGCCGCCACCGCTTCAATCAATCCCGCCAGCTGCGGTCGATCCTGTCGATGCGGCGGGTCCATGCGGCGAAGTCCGCCTCGCCGACGCGGCCGCCGGCATTGACCTGGCCGAGATCGCGCTGGTGGACCTTGATCACGTCCTCACCGACGTGGATCGGCGGGCGGCCCATCGAAAGCGTCGCCATCTGGATCTCGCAGGCGCGCTGCAGGCTCCACTGCGTGATGAACATCTGCTGCAGTGTCTGGGCCAGCACCACCGGGCCGTGGTTGCGCAGCATCAGCACGCGCTTGTCGCCAAGGTTGGCCAGCAGGCGCTCGCCCTCCTCGGCGCGGACGGTGACGCCCTCGAAATCGTGGTAGGCGAGCTGGCCGATGAAGTTGCAGGCGTAGAAGTTGATCGGCATCAGCCCTTCTTCGAGGCTGCACACCGCCATCGTCTCGGTCGTGTGGACGTGGCTGATCGCGTGGGCCCAAGGCAGGTGGCGGTGGAAGTAGGCGTGCTGGGTGAAGCCCGCCTGGTTGACCGGATAGGGGCTGTCATCCAGCTTGTTGCCGTCGATGTCGATCTTGACGAGGTTCGAGGCAGTGACCTCGCTGTAGAGCAGGCCGAACGGGTTGATCAGGAACGCGCCTTCCTGATCAGGCACTTTCAGCGAGATGTGGTTGTAGATCGATTCGGACCAGCCCAGGTGGTCGTAGATGCGATAGCAGGCGGCGAGTTCCTGCCGGGCATGCCATTCAGCGTCGCTGCATTCGATATTCGGCCGCAAATGGGTGGCCATGGCGCTCTCCCGCACATATCTGGTTGTTATGTGCAACTTGTATCGCATGACCAGCAACGTGCAAGCCATCGCGCAGATGTTCGCGCCAGTGGCCAATGCGCAGGTCAATCTGCCCGCCTTTTCAGAGATCTACCCCGATACCGAAGCGCCCGTGCTGATCGCGCGCGGGCCGACGCGCAGGCTGGGCACGATGCGCTGGGGCTGGCCGCCGTTCGGCGAAGTGAAGCGCCCGGTGACCAATATCCGCAACCTCGCTTCGCCAATGTGGCGGGCAGCGCTGGAGGACCCGAACCGGCGCTGCCTCGTACCCGTCACGGCCTTCTCGGAGTGGTCGCAGACGCCGGACCCGGACACGGGACGCAAGCGCAAGCACTGGTTCGCCCTGAAGGAGCAGGAGTTGTTCGCCTTCGCAGGGCTGTGGCGTCCGACAGCGGAGGGGCCGCGCTTTGCCTTCCTTACCTGCGAGGCCAATGCCGTGGTCGGGCGGGTCCATCCCAAGGCGATGCCCGTCATCCTCGGCACGGCGGAAGCCGCACACCAGTGGCTGACCGCCCAAGGCGATGCGGCGGTGGCGATGCAGCGGCCCTATGCCGACGCGGCGATGGTGGAAATAGAGGTAGAGGAGAACGCGCCCGCTCCGTCGGCGCCGCGCAAGCCGGAACAGCCCAGCCTGTTCTGACGCCTACTTGTGATCATCCTCCCAGCGTCGCAGCACGCGGCGTTCGACCGCGCGGAACAGCGCGTCGAGATCTTCCGGAGCGACGTCGAGCACTTCGTCCCAATCTTCCAGGACGGCATCGAGGTCCGCACGCTCGTATGTGCCTGCCCATGTGCCCTTTGGCATGGGTGGGGCCTGAAGCGGAATGTGCGGCCATGGGTGGCCAGTGAAGTTGTTATAGAGCCACCCTGCGAAGACCAGTCCCAGCAGATTGGCGAGGAGCGGCAGAAGAAGCCCGATTGCGCTACTGGCAGGGTTAGTTGCCGCAAGCGCGCCGAGGATGGCACAGGCGCCGCCGGGTGGGTGAAGGCAACGGGCCAGTGTCATCGTGGCGATCGCCATGCCCACCGCGAGGCCTACCGCAGTCAGCGGATCGCCGACCAGATGGCCTGCGGCAAGGCCGGTTAGCACAGCAACCATGCTTCCGCCGAGGACTGACCATGGCTGCGCGAGAGGGCTGGCAGGAACCGCGAAGACCAGCACCGCGGATGCACCGACAGGCGCGACGATCCATGGCGACTGCGGAGTGCCGGGGAGAAGTTTGCCGGCCACTGCTGCCAGCGCCACGCCGAAGAGCGCACCCACAGCGCCACGCGCCCAGCCGAGGCGTCCGCCGAAGCGCAACTGCCCCCATGCTGCGGGGCGCGGCAGCCTGATCATCGCGCAAGGTCTCCTCTCGTCCGCGCATGCGATGCGACGGTGGAATGCTGCAGGCAAGAAAAAAGGGGCTGGCCCGGAAGCCAACCCCTTGTTTCTGTTCTGCCTTGCAGCCGAAGCGCGATCGGTGCTTCGAGAACTGCCCGCCGAAGCGCGATTAGCGCTTCGAGAACTGGAAGCTGCGGCGGGCCTTGGCCTTGCCGTACTTCTTACGCTCGACGACGCGCGGGTCGCGGGTCAGGAAGCCGGCAGCCTTCACGGCGCTGCGCAGTTCGGGTTCGAACTTCGACAGCGCCTGGGCGATGCCGTGCTTGACCGCGCCGGCCTGGCCCGAGAGGCCACCGCCCTTGACGGTGCAGACGATGTCGTACTGGCCTTCGCGACCGGCGACTTCGAAGGGCTGGTTGATCACCAGACGCAGAGTCGGACGGGCGAAGTAAACTTCCTGGTCACGGCCGTTGACAGTGACCTTGCCCGAGCCGGGCTTGAGCCACACGCGGGCCACGGCGTCCTTGCGGCGGCCGGTGGCATACGAACGGCCCTGCGCATCGACTTCGCGAGCGCGGATCACGGCAGCGGGGCCGGTGCGGACAGGAGCGGCTTCACCAGCCTCGGCCGGAGCGGCAGCCACGGGAGCAGCAGCGGTCAGGTCCTTGAGGTCGGCGAGGCTCGACACGGTGTTTTCGGTTTCGGCCATGATTATGCACCCACCTTGTTCTTGCGGTTCATCGAGGCGACGTCGAGCGCCACCGGCTGGGTGCCGCCATGCGGGTGCTCGGCACCGGCATAGAGGTGAAGGGCACGCATCTGCGCACGGCCGAGCGGGCCGCGGGGGATCATGCGCTCAACCGCCTTTTCAAGCACGCGCTCGGGGAAGCGACCACCGAGGACCTTGTCCGCGGTGACTTCCTTGATGCCGCCGGCATAGCCGGTGTGCTTGTAGTAGGTCTTGTTCTTCAGCTTGTTGCCGGTGAACTTGACCTTGTCGGCGTTGATCACGACAACGTGATCGCCGCAATCGACGTGCGGGGTGTAGCTCGGCTTGTGCTTGCCGCGCAGATGGTTGGCAATGACGACGGCGAGACGGCCGACAACCATGCCTTCGGCATCGATCAGATGCCAGTTCTTCTCCACCTCGGCCGGCTTGATCGACCGGGTGACCTTGCTGAGAGCCTTCATGGCTACGGGTTCCCTGGATATTCGGTGCGTCGATCCGGGCGGGAATCCGCTTCTTCACGACGAAGGAAGCGCGCCTTTGTTGCAAATGCCCGCAAGAGTCAAGCAAACTGCGGGTTTTCGGAGAGGTAAAATAATACCGCTACGGCTTGCGTAACCCGCAATCCGCCTCCAGCCAACCCAGCGTGGCCACTCCTGCCGCATCGCAGCGCCACCCGGAGATCGCGGGCGCATCGTAGGGATGCAGAGCTTCGAGGCGCGCCACGGCGGCATCCAGCAGGTCGGCGCGGGTCTTGAACAGGACGGCAACTTCGCTGCCCTTCCCCCGCTCGCCGTTCCAGCGATAGAGCGAGCGGATGGCGGGGAGGATGTTGGCGCAGGCGATCAGGCGTTCGTCGAGCAGCTGACCTGCTACCGCCTCGGCGCTCCCGATGTCGCCGAAGGGGCACCAGATCAACGCAGCGGTCATTGCGCCCCTTGTTTCGGGCGGCCGAGGATGTGCGCGCACCATACTGTCGTGGCGACGAGCAGCGCGCCGACAAGCTGGTGCAGCACGCCGAGCCAGAGAGCGACGCCGCTCCACACGGTGAAGATGCCGAGCAGGACCTGTGTGCCAAAGACCGAGTGGAGGACGACAGAAGCCTTGCGGTCCGTTTTGCGCAGCTTTCGTGCGACAACGACCAGCACGGCGACCAGGCCCCAAGCCCACCAGCGGTGGATGAAGTGGACGAGGAACGGATCGGACAACAGCGCGTGGCCTGCGCCCAGTGCCCAGTCGATGCCATCGGGATAGACCTTGCCCTGCATCAGCGGCCAGGCGTCCCAGTTGAACCAGCCGCCGCCGGCCGAAGTGCCTGCGCGCAGGCCCGCTACCAGCGCGCCGTAGAACAGTTGCAGCACCAGCATGACAAGCGCAAGCAGCCCGATCCCATGCAGGCGCGAGCGTGCCTCGCCCTTGCCGAGCGCGATCAGATCAAGCGCGGTCCACACGAGGCCTGCAAGCGTGAACAGCGCGACCAGCAGGTGCGTGGCGAGGCGGAAGTGGCTAACCTTGACGTCGTTGACGATGCCCGACTTGACCATCCACCAGCCGACCGCACCCTGCAGTGCGCCCAGTGCCAGCAGCGCGAGCAGGCGGGGCTTGTAGCCTTCAGGGATGCGCCGCTTGATCCAGAACCACGCGAGCGGCGCTGCAAACACGAGGCCGATGGTGCGGGCGAGCAGGCGGTGGACCCATTCCCAGAAGAAGATGAACTTGTAGGTCTCGAGCGTCATGCCCGCCGGACCGTTGACCAGCTGGTACTGCGGCGTGGCGCGATAGGCGTCGAATTCGGCCTGCCATTGCGCCTCGGTAATCGGCGGCAGGGTGCCGCTGACCGGCTTCCACTCGGTGATCGAGACACCCGATTCGGTGAGGCGGGTAATGCCGCCGACCACGACGATGGCGAGGACCATGAAGGCGACAATGAACAGCCAGCGCGCAAGGGCAGTGGCATCGTTTCGCAGCTTGGGCGTGACGCTGTTAGTCATGGCTCCCGCCCCT
>NZ_LSIA01000026.1:0-8388 GCF_001556015.1 Novosphingobium sp. CCH12-A3
AACTATGATGGCCGCAATGCCTACGGAAGCAGCGTGCTACGAAATGCGCGCTTACCATGAAGATGCGGGTCCAAATGTCGAACCAGATACGCGGACTGTTGAAGACTTTTGGCCTTGTGGTTCCAAAGGGCGCCGGCAGCGTCTTTGAACGTAACGTCATTTCTCTTCTGGATGGCGAAGACAATCTGGCGAGCATCATCCTGCCGCTCCTAAAAGCCTGGAGTGACATCCGGCTTCGCGTGGCGGAGTTAACGAAGCAATTGGTCGTCATGGCTGGTGCAGACCAACGCTGCCGTTTGCTCACCTCAGTGCCTGGCGTGGGCACGGTCACGGCCACGGCTTTTGCGGCTGCGGTCGAGGATTCTATCAATTTCAAGAATTCGCGCGCCGTAGGCGCTTGGGTGGGGCTGACACCGAAGCGATATCAATCAGGCGAGGTTGATTACGAAGGTCACATCTCGCGGCGTGGCGACGGCAGACTCCGCACGCTGCTGTACGAGGCAGCATCCGTGATCTTGAACAGGTCATCTGAGACCAACGCGTTGCGAACGTGGGCATTGGCGCTGAAGGAGCGGTTGGGATTCAAACGAGCAGCCGTTGCATTGGCCCGCAAGCTGGCAGTGATCATGCACTCAATGCTGAAGACCGGCGAACTGTTTAATCCCAATGCAGGAACGGCCGTCCCCGCCTGATCAGCAGAACGCAAAGGCCATCATTCTCAGCACATTCATCAGTTTGCGCCCTAGTGGGGCGCATCGAGCCGTCCCTGCCGGGACGCAGTTGGGATCATTCCGCGAAGCGGGAAGCAACTGCCTTGCTGCAGATTGCGTCACGAACATAGGAAGATCTCGGCTACGGAACCCATCCTGCGGCGATCAAGATTGTGTCGACCGCGTAGACGACCCTGTTCCCGGCACACGCATGGCATCACGTTGAACGATTTGAGTGCGGGGCTTGACGGAGGCGCGATTAGACGACCCGCTGACGCGGGAGAGTGTGGCGTATTGGCTGGAATGGCCTCCTGATGGGAAGGTTTGGTTGCTGAGACCAACCTGCAACCAGGAGACTATCCCATGACTGATGTCACGGCAGCGGTAAGCCCGCTGCGCCGTCGTATGATCGACGATATGAGCCTGCGCAACCTGTCACCTGCGACGCAGCGATCCTACATTCACGCGGTCAAACGGTTCAGCCAGTATCACGGTTGCTCACCGGATCGGCTTGGGCTAGAAGATGTCCGTGCGTTTCAGGTCTATCTGGTGTCGCAAGGCGTGTCATGGGGCGCGCTCAATCAGACGGTCTGTGCCCTTCGCTTCTTCTATGGCGTGACGTTGGACCGTGCGGAGATCCCGGAGCGGATCGCGTATGCACGCACACCGCGCAAACTGCCGGCGATCCTGAGTGCCGACGAGGTGGTTCGGTTTCTCGAAGCGGTGTCATCGCTCAAAGCTCGAGCCGCACTGACGACGGCTTATGCCGCAGGACTTCGCGCCGCTGAGGCGGTGAGTCTGAAGGTCGCAGATATCGACAGCGACCGGATGTTGATCCAGGTTCGCCATGGCAAGGGTGCGAAGGACCGCACTGTCATGCTGTCGCCGCAGTTGCTGGGTATTTTGCGGACCTATTGGCGACTGGCGCGCCCTGAAGAATGGCTGTTTCCTGGTCGTGGCGACAAGCCGATCGATGTTCAGGTCCTGCACGCAGCGTGCCGGTCGGCGACCAAGGCGGCGGGCCTGGTCAAGCGGGTGAGCGTGCACACGCTTCGGCACAGCTTTGCGACGCATCTGCTCGAGAGCGGCACCGATATCCGGATCATTCAGGTTCTGCTAGGGCACGGCAACTTGTCGACGACGGCGCGCTACACCCATGTGGCGACGAGCACGATCGCCGGTACACAAAGCCCGTTCGATCGCTTGACCCTTGAGGTGGTACCACCGGCCTGAGCGGCGACGGTGCGTTCTGATCTGGAGGTGGCGGATATCTTCCGCCACCACGGCCGTGCTTATCGCGATGCTCATGACGGCCATATCGGCCGCGTGGAACGCCGCGTCATGTCGGCGATCGAACTGTGTCGGACTTCGGCGCTCTGTGGTCATATCGAGGCCTGCGAAGACTGCGCGCATGCCCGCGTCGCCTATAACTCCTGCCGCAATCGGCATTGCCCCAAGTGCCAGAGTGTGACGCGCGAACGCTGGCTTGCCGACCGACAGGCCGATCTGCTGCCAGTGCCCTATTTCCACGTCGTGTTCACGGTGCCGAGCGAAGTCGCCGAGATCGCGTTTCATAACAAGGCGGTGGTCTATGCGATCTTGTTCGATGCCGTTGCGGCAACGCTCAAGACCATCGCCGCCGATCCCAGTCACCTGGGGGGCGAGATCGGGTTCTTGGCGATTTTGCACACATGGGGTCAGGCGCTCACGCATCATCCGCATGTTCATTGCCTTGTCCCCGGCGGCGCGCTTTCTCCGGATGGACGGTGGATCGGTTGCAGGCCGAACTTTTTCCTGCCCATCCATGTCCTCTCCCGCCTGTTCCGACGCTTGTTTCTCGAACGGCATGCGGTCGCACATGCTGCCGGCCGGTTGCGCTTCTCTGGCAAGCTGGATGGGTTTGACGACACGAGCACCTTCGCCGCCGCGGTCGGCAAGCTGCGGCGTAAGAAATGGATAGTCTATGCCAAGCCGCCGTTCGGATCACCCGAGCATGTCCTTGCCTATCTTGGCCGCTACACGCACCGGGTCGCGATCGCCAATAGCCGCCTGGTCAGCGCCGACGAGGCCGCCGTAACCTTCCGCTGGCGCGACTACCGTCATGGCAACGCATCCAGGCTGATGTCGCTCGATCCGCACGAGTTCATCCGCCGCTTCCTCATCCACAGCCTGCCGGACGGGTTCCATCGCATCCGCCACTATGGCTTCCTCGCCAATGGCTGTCGCCGTGCACGGCTCGCCGCAATCCGACATCTTTTGACCCCTACCAAGCCGACTGAGACTGCCGCGGCCGAAGTCGGCGAGACCGCGAGGCAGCTTCCGCACTTCGACCCCACTCAGTGTCCATGCTGTGGCGGCATCTTGCGCATCACCGCCGCGCTTCCGCGATGGTACTTCGGACGATTGCATCCATGGCCCGATACGTCATGACCATAAGAACTCGGACCAAACATGAGACCCAGCAGCGTTGCGGCCATGACGCCGACGAACGCACGCCCCCCTTTGTCCAGGTCTTTCCAGACCCACACACCGGGCAGAAGTGTCCCTCCGTAGCCCGCGCAAATTGTCGATTAATGCGACGATCATCGCGACCTATGCCGACATTCCGGCGTCGCAACCACCGGTATCGCGGCATTGGGGGCATCCAGCCCCAGCACACAGCGATCAGTGTTATCGCACTAATCCCATAGGTCGCGCGCGCGTCAGCGGGTTCGCTCAATCCGGCTTCAATGAGGTCGCGCACAGCGCCAAGCCCGGCCGTCGGCGCCGCGCGACCTCACAGAACCCTCCAGATTCACAAGAGTCGCTTATCGTGATTCATATGTGGACGCCCCCTTGGCAAGGGCATTGTGTCGCGACGGGTTTGATCGGTTGCTTTCATATGTCCGGCCTGTTTGTGCGGCATTGTTGCTGCCGCTGGCCCTGATGGAAATCCGCCGGTGAGGTCCCTAAACAGGCTCTCGCGCGTTGAAGCGCATTGAATCAGACGGGTTGGCTTCACCATTGGCTCGATCGTTACTCATCATCGACTGCCACTACCATTTCGGGTGACCTGGGTGATCAGGCCAAATGTGCGTAGGGGTGATATGTCTCCTTGCGGGTCAGTACCACCCAGGCGATCCGGGCCAGCTTGTTGGCAAGGGCCACCGAGACGAGCCGGAATGGCTTCTTCTCGCTGAGCTTCCTGATCCAGTCGGCCATCGGCGTTGGCTTGTCCTTAACGTGGCGCATGACGGCTGTGGCCCCAACGACGAGCAACCTTCGCAGGTACCGGTCACCTTGCTTCGAGATGCCGCCGAGCCGAGTCTTGCCGCCCGTCGAGTGCTGCTGCGGTGTCAGACCAAGCCACGCGGCGAACTGCCTGCCGGATCTGAACTGATCCGGATCGGTGACGGTGGCGGCGATGGCTGTTGCCGTGATGATGCCAAGCCCCGGTATCGCGGCAAGCCTTCGACTGGCCTCACTCGCGGCATGCCAGGCGATCAGTTGCTGGTCGAGCGCGGCGACCTCGCTGTTGATCGTCATGATCTGGCGGATCAGTATCTCCAGTGCTGACCGGGCATAGGGCGGCAAGGCATCCTTGTCGGCCATCGCCTGCTCTGCCAGCTTCGCGAGGTTGGCGATGCCAGGGTTCGCGACCAGACCCAACACCGCCAGATGCGCCCGCAAGGCATTGGCGAGCATGGTGCGTTGACGCACCAGCAGGGACCGAGCGCGGTGAGTCATCAAGATGCCCTGCTGTTCAACGGTCTTTGTCGGCACGAACCGCATCGTTGGTCGTTGCACGGCTTCGCAGATCGCTTCGGCATCGAGCGCGTCGCTTTTGCCGCGCTTGACATAGGCTTTGACGTAGGCCGGCGGGATCAGGCGAACTTCGTGCCCCATCGCGGCGAGCGTCCGCGCCCAGTAGTGCGCCGTGCCGCAAGCCTCGACGCCGATCAGGCACGGGGATAGCTTCGAGAAAAACGGCAACATCTGCTTGCGATGTAGCTTCTTGGCCAGCACCGCATTTCCTTCTTCATCAACGCCATGCGCCTGAAATACGTTCTTCGCCAAATCCAATCCGATGGTCACAATCGTCATCTCGAACGCTCCTCATCCCACATGCTGAGACCACCACCATAGCAGTGCCGGTCAGTGCGGGGGCGTCCACATCATCAAGATCGTCAGCGTGTGGAGGCTGGCGATGGTGGAAGCATGGCGGGATGAGCTGACGGAGTGGCTCGCGCCCTTTGTGGGGATGTTGGGCGATCGGCGCAGGGCGCGGATGTGTCCGGCATATGTCGAGGGGTTGATCGGGCCTGGTGACCGCAAAAGCGTGCAGCCGATGGCGATGCGTTCGCCGGGGATTGGCTACGATCAGCTGCACCATTTTATCGGGGGTGCCCTGTGGGACAGCGCGCCATTGGAGGAGGAACTCTGTCGGCAGGCCGATGCACTTGTAGGTGGCAGCGCTGCCTGGCTGATCATCGATGACACGGCTTTGCCCAAGAAGGGGCGTGCGTCGGTCGGCGTGGCGCCGCAATATGCCTCGGCGCTGGGCAAGAACGCAAACTGCCAGACCCTCGTGTCGGTGACGCTGGCATCGAACGAAGTGCCGGTCATGATCGGGTTGCGCCTGTTCCTGCCTGAGAGCTGGACCAGCAATGCGGCGCGGATGGACCGTGCCAAGGTTCCTGCAGAGGTGCGCGCCTATCGCACCAAGCCCGATATCGCCCTTGCCGAGATCGACCGCGTGCGCAGCGCTGGTGTGCGCTTCGGCGGCATATTGGCCGACGCTGGCTATGGCCTGTCCGGCCCGTTCCGGCAGGCACTGACCGAGCGCGGTCTGACCTGGGCAGTGGGCATACCTTACAAGCAGAAGGTCTATCCGGCCGATGTTGCCATGATCTTCCCGGTTGCTGGCCGCGGACGGCCACGCAAGAATTATGTGCCTGACGTTGCTTCGCGTCCCGCCCAAGAAGTGCTCGAGAGCGCCAAGTGGCAGACCGTGAGCTGGCGGCGCGGCACCAAGGGCAAGCTGTCGGCGCGCTTTGCTGCCATGCGCGTGCGGGTGGCAGACGGCCCGCCGCAGCGGATCGGTGATCTCGGCCAGCAGCATCTTCCCGGCGAAGAGGTATGGCTGGTCGGCGAGCACCGCTCCACCGGCGAACGCAAATACTACCTCAGCAATCTGCCCGTCGACACACCGCTCAGGAAGCTGGCCGGCGCCATCAAGGCCCGCTGGGTCTGCGAGCAAGCCCATCAACAGCTGAAGGAAGAGCTCGGCCTCGATCACTTCGAGGGACGATCGTGGCAGGGACTTCACCGACACACCCTCATGAGCATGATCGCGTTCGCCTTCCTGCAAGCCCGTCGCCTCAGGGCAGCGGGTCGGGAAAAAAAAGAAGCTCGAGCCCGCCGCCGCAGCCGACCTTGCCTGCCATCAGGCAGGCAATCCTGACCCAACTCAGCCAGCCTCCGTCGCCAACATGCCCGCACTGCCGTAAACGATGGCGACGAATGATCCGCAGAAATCTGCCAAAGTAGTGCTAGCACACTGTACTTGGATCGCCGCAATTCCTCAGGTCTTGACCTGAGCAACGAGTACACGCTGGCCATGTTGAGCAGGCAGTTGCTGGATAGCGCCGACGTCGCTTGGACTGCCGCGCCGGCAGACGGACGGGGCACAATTCGCCCGGTTTTCAACCCTGCTGACCACCGTGATGTGGTGGGCCAAGTTATCGAAACCACGCCGGAGGCGGCGCGCGCCGCTGTACTGGAACGTGCGGCCGATGCCATGCAGGCGCGCATGCCGTTCCTGCTGGGGTTGGTGATGCGCGAGGCGGGCAAATCGCTACCCAACGCCATTGGCGAAGTACGCGAGGCGATCGACTTCCTGCGCTATTAAGCGGCGCAGGCGCGGGGCACTTTTGGCATGGCGCAGGCGCCTCTCGGCCCGGTAGTGTGCATTAGCCCGTGGAATTTTCCGTTGGCGATCTTTGCAGGGCAGGTAGCCGCAGCGCTAGTGGCGGGTAACCCAGTGCTGGCCAAGCCGGCCGAAGAAACCCCGCTGATCGCCGCCGAGGCGGTGCGCTTGCTGCATGAGGCGGGGGTGCCCGCCGATGCATTGCAACTGATGCCCGGCGATGGCGCCATCGGTGAAGCGTTGGTCGGCGCGCCGCAGACGGCGGCGGTGATGTTCACTGGGTCCACCGAAGTCGCGCGGCTGATCCAGCGGCAGCTGGCCGCCCGCCTGTCGCCCTCGGGCAAGCCGATTCCGTTGATCGCCGAAACCGGCGGACAGAACGCGATGGTCGTGGATTCCTCGGCGATGGCGGAACAGGTTGTCGCCGATGTGATCGCCTCTGCCTTCGACAGCGCAGGTCAGCGGTGCTCAGCGTTGCGCATCTTGTGTTTGCAGGAGGAAGTTGCCGACCGCACGCTCGCCATGTTGAAGGGCGCGCTTGCCGAACTGCGCATCGGCCGGACCGATGCCCTCAACGTGGACACCGGCCCGGTCATCAGCGCAGAGGCCAAGGCGAATATCGAGACGCACATCGCCGCGATGCGCGCCAAGGGGCTGGCGGTGGAGCAGGTATCGCTGCCGGACGAAGCAAGGCACGGGACCTTCGTTGTGCCTACGATCATCGAGATCAACAGCATCGCCGATCTCGGGCGCGAGGTGTTCGGTCCGGTGCTGCACGTGCTGCGCTTCCGTCGGGACCGGCTGGGCCAACTGATCGACGATATCAACGCCACCGGATATGGTCTCACCTTTGGCCTGCACACTCGGCTGGACGAGACGATGGCCCACGTGACCGCGAGGGTGAAGGTCGGCAACGTCTATATCAACCGCAACGTCATCGGCGCCATCGTCGGGGTGCAGCCATTCGGCGGGCGTGGGCTGTCCGGCACCGGGCCAAAGGCCGGCGGGCCGCTCTATCTCGGGCGGCTGGTGGGCCGCGCGCCGGTCTATGCCGCACGCGCCGCACACCTCGCCACGCCGGTGCATGAATTCGCCGACTGGCTGGACGCGCAGGGCGAAAGTGCCGCCGCATCGCCGCTGGGGGCAGAGCGCGAACTGGCCGGGTCGGTGGGCGAACGCAACCTCTATGCGCTGCACCCGCGTGGGCTGGTCCTGCTGCGCCCGCAGACGCGCGGCGGCTTGTTCGAACAGATGGCCGTGGTGCTCGCCACCGGCAATCGCGGCGTTGTGCAGGGGGTGGCCTTGCCGCACGGGTTGCCCGCCGCCGTGGCTGCAGCGTTTCCTGCGGTGGCTGATGCGCCGTTCGCTGCAGCGCTGGTGGAGGGCGATGCAGCACCCGTCGTGGCCGAGGTGGCGCAATTCGACGGGCCGATCGTCTCGGTCCACGCATGTGAACCGCACGGCGGGCTGAGCTACAATCCCGACTGGCTGCTTGAGTAAGTTTCGACCTCGATCAACACCACCGCCGCCGGAGGTAACGCCAGCCTGATTATGCTGGGGTAGGGCAGCCATTTGGTCCGCGTTCCCTAATAACTCCCCTTAGAATAGTTTATGCCATTTTCGCCGCCTTGTGTTGCAGGCGGGGCGTGGGCAGGACGCTTGCCTGGATCGCGCGACCTCCCCGCGCCCCAAACCACTTAACAGGAGCACGACGCATGAAAGCCCTGGTCTGCGTGAAGCGGGTGATTGACTACAACGTGAAGCCACGTG
>NZ_LSIA01000260.1:0-291 GCF_001556015.1 Novosphingobium sp. CCH12-A3
CCCTTCCTCGGACCAATCCGCCTCGAACTACCAGGTTTTTGCGGGTGTCCAGCTGACAGGTCGACGTCCAAGGGCCTCCAATATCCCGGAAACAAGGTTATTGAGCAGGGAATATGGCGCGATAGCGCTCCTGTCCTGGTCGTTGGATATTCTGCCTCATGTCTGATGTCCGGATTTGACATCGGACGGCATCGTGATCTTGTCTCCCATGAGAATGACGGGGTTCCGCAATTCAACCGTAAGCGCGCATTTCGTAGCACGCTGCTTCCGTAGGCATTGCGGCCATCATAG
>NZ_LSIA01000261.1:0-1260 GCF_001556015.1 Novosphingobium sp. CCH12-A3
TGGACACCCGCAAAAACCTGGTAGTTCGAGGCGGATTGGTCCGAGGAAGGGTGGTCCTTGTGTGTTTCGGCTTTAGAGCTTCGCCGTTCGTTTGTTTCCGGCTATAATTCGGGCGGTTTGCCCCGGTTCTTCGGGATACCAGGCAGAGTCATCCCATGCTTTCGCGGCGTTCGTGGAAGATCAGCCTGTTGAAGTTATAGGCCAGATTGCAAAGGGTGAGCTTCGCTTCGGCACGGGCCAGGCCGATGGTGCGGATGAACAGTCCGAAGCGGTTCTTCTGATGCGCGAAGACATGCTCGACATGGGCCCGGATCGAAGACTTTGCGGCGTTGGCCCGGGCGATTGCCTTTGGCATGGGCTTGCCCTTGGGTTTGCGCCGGTGAATTCGAGATGTGAGCATCCGATCCGACAGCCACTTCTCGTTGCGCATTGAGCGATAGGCGCTGTCTGCCCAGACCTCGGAGCCGGTGTTTTCGGTGCTCACGACGTGACGAAGCAGCCTCCCATCGGCGGCCGAGGCAGACGTCACCGCCATCTCCCGGATGAAGCCGAAACGCCGGTCTATGCTGATATGTGACTTGTAGCCGAAAACCGGCAGGGCAATCATGGGCAACGGTGTGCCATCATCGCGGTGGCGCACCTTGCCACCGACCTTGAGCGTCCAGCGTGCATCGGTGTCTTTCTGCGCCGCCTTGTTCGGCTCGTTCGGCCAGATTTCCTCTGCGCTCTTGCCCGACTTGATCGCCTCGCGTTCGCCCTCGGTATTTCGTTGCTTGGGCGCTGGCACCAGCGAGGCATCCACGATCTGCCCGGACATCGGGATATAGCCCTTCTTCTGCAGTTGCCAGTCGAAGGCCTTCATCACCCGTTTGAGCGTTCCTGTCTCGGTCAGGCGGTTGCGGAAATGCCGGATCGTGTTCTCATCCGGCGTCCTGTCCCCGAGCGACAGCCCCAGAAAGCGCAGCCAACTCAGGCGATCCCGGATCATGAACTCCATCCGCGCGTCCGACAGGTTGTGCTGCGCCTGCAGGACCAGCGCCTTGAACATCATCACCGGATCGAACGGAGGTCGCCCACCCTTGGCGCCGTCACCGTAGCCGAGCCCTTCAACCAACCAGGCCCGGAAAAATTCAAAGTCCACCGTCTGTTGCAGAACCTCGAGCGGATCGCCGTCCTTGCTCAAGGCCTCAAGATGATCGCTCAAACTGAACAGAGACTTCGGATCCACCACGGCTCTCCATGATCGCTCTCGATCAATGA
>NZ_LSIA01000262.1:0-447 GCF_001556015.1 Novosphingobium sp. CCH12-A3
CACGCGGCTGCGCTTCCTTGAGTTCTTCGCCGTCACCATTCGCAACCCGCATACGCGCCGCGCCTATATGCGCGCGGCCGGCGACTTCCTGGCCTGGTGTGAGGCGCGCGGCGTCGCCTCGCTTGAGGCCGTGCAACCGCTCCACGTCGCGGCCTGGGTCGAGGCGCTGGGGCGCGAGCTGGCCGCGCCCAGCGTCAAGCAGCAGCTCGCCGGCGTGCGCCACCTGTTCGACTGGCTGGACGTGACCACCCATGCGGGCCTGCGCGACCGCGCCCTGATCGGGTTGATGGTCTATAGTTTCGCGCGGATCGGCGCGGCGCTGGCGATGCGGGTCGAGGACGTGTTCATGCAGAACAGGCGGCTATGGGTCCGACTGCACGAGAAAGGCGGCAAGCGCCATGAAATGCCCTGCCATCACAATCTAGAGGATTATCTGACCGCCTATAT
>NZ_LSIA01000263.1:0-15979 GCF_001556015.1 Novosphingobium sp. CCH12-A3
TTTCCAGCGCCTTGGGAACCCCCTGCGATTCTATCCGGTCGGATTATGCTCTAGGGAAAGCGCCGCCATTTCCTCGGGTGTCGGCGCCAGCAACGGGGCCACCGATTTATAGGGCAGTTTCCAACGCGCTTTGTCCGATTCGTCGTCCTTCACTTTCTCCAGTTCGGGAAAACATTGCCCAAGCGCCCGGATCACGCGCTGCGCCGTGCGATAATCTCGTTCGAGGATTTCCTCGATCTCCGCCAGACTGACCCCTCGCATAGAGGCCGCCCTTGCCGCGACCGTCAGCAAGTCAATTGCATTACGATAAGAAATAATAACCTCCCTCCGGAAGCGACAACTTCTGTCGTGTATCACCATCATGCTCGTATGCCATGACGAGTCGAGCAGATCTTGCGACGTATCGGGAGGAACAGGGATGTTGAGGTATGGCGGGCAAACGCTCTATTCAGCGAGCGACCTGGTGAACTTCATGGGCTGCGCGCACGCCACGGTACTCGATGTCGGCAACCTCGTCGCGCCGGCCAGCTTCGCGCCAGACGATGAAAATGCGGTCCTGCTCCAAGAAAAGGGCATCGAGCATGAGCGCGCCTATTTGGAGACGCTTCGCGCGGCGGGGCGCTCGATAGCCGAGATTTCAAGCGACGGGACGTTGGAGCGCCGGGCGCAGGCGACGCTCGAGGCCATGCAAGCGGGCTATGATGTCGTCTATCAGGGCGCGTTTCTGATAGGCCAATGGCATGGCTATTCCGATTTCTTGCTCAAGCGCGACGATATCTCTTCGTCGTTCGGCGACTTCGCCTACGACGTGGCCGACACCAAGCTCGCCCGCTCGGCCAAACCCAAGCATGTGCTCCAACTCTGCGTCTATGCCGATATGCTACGTGCGGTGCAGGGAGTTGCGCCGCCGTCCATGCATGTCGTGCTGGGCAGCGGTGAAATCGTCACGCTGCCCACCTCATCGCTCATCCATTATTTCTCGATCGCGCGCGATCGCTTCGAGCACTTCGCAGCCGCTGTCCCGGAAAACTCAGCTGGCGATCCCTGCGGCCATTGCACATTCTGCCGCTGGTCTGACCGCTGCACCGCCGAATGGGAAGCGGCGGATCACCTCTCGATCGTTGCCGGCATGGGGCGCAGTCACCGATCAGCGCTGCGTCAGGCCGGGATCGACAGCATAGGCGCCCTTGCGGCTCTGCCCGGCGACACGAAAATCCCCGGCATGCAAGCCGGAACCGTCGCGAAACTCTCGGCCCAGGCGCGTCTGCAGGCTCACCAACGCCAGACCGGCGAGGGACGCATCGAGCGCCTCGAGGCTGTGCCGGGGCGCGGCTTCGCGCGGCTGCCGCAGCCGGACGAGGGCGACATGTTCTTCGACATGGAAGGCGACCCGCTGTTCGAAGGCGGCCTCGAATATCTGTTCGGCCTTGTAGCCTTGGACCAAGGCCAGGATCGCTTCCTCGCCTTCTGGGCGCATGACCGGGAGAACGAGAAGATCGCGTTCGAACAGGCGATCGACTTCATGACCGCGCGGTTGGCGCGCCATCCCCTCGCGCATATCTATCATTATGCGTCATATGAAGAGACGGCACTCAAGCGCCTCGCCATGTATCATGGGACGCGCGAGCAAGAAGTCGATGATCTTCTACGCGGCGATCGGCTGGTGGATCTCTACAAGGTCGTGGCGGAAGCCATACGTACCTCAGAACCCCGCTATTCGATCAAGAATCTGGAAGCGTTCTATCTACCCGGTGGGCGACAAGGGGCCGTCAAGACGGCTGGCGATAGCATAGTGATCTACGAGCGTTGGCGCCGCGTGGGCGGCGATGCGCTTCTCACGGAAATCGCTGACTATAACGAAATCGACTGCCGCTCGACCCGGCTGTGCCGTGACTGGCTTCTGTCTCTGCGGCCTGACGATACACCTTGGTTTACGGGGCGGGCCCTGGCCCCCGTGGATCCGGTAAAGGTTGCTGCGCGTGAGGAAGCCGACGAACGCACTCGCCGGTTGGCGCAGGCACTGATCGCCGCTGAAGACGCCCCCTGGCGCCGGTTGCTGGTCGACCTGCTCGAATTTCACCGGCGCGAGGCCAAGCCCAGCTGGTGGGCGATGTTCGCTCGGCAGGAGATGGACGCTGATGCGCTCCTTAACGATGCCGAATGTCTGGCCGACCTCCAGCCTCACCCCACGCTGCGCCCATGGGCAGACAAGAAGTCGGTCGTCCATCCGTTCACCTTTCCAGCGCAGGACTTCAAGATGAAGGTCGGCGACAAGCCGCTGCGCTCCGGCACGCTGGAGCCAGCAGGCGAGATCATGTCGCTCGACGAAGATGCGGGCATGATCGAATTGAAGCTCGGTCCAAGCCGTTCTGCGATCGAGCCCGGCACCGCGCTCATTCCCGAAGGCCCGGTGGGCGACAAGATATTGCGCGCCGCGGTGCACCGCTATGCCCAGAGCGTGGCGAACGGCGAGAAGCGCTATGCTGCCGTCACTGCGATCCTCCGTCGAGATCGCCCCAAGCTCGCCATGCGCCCATCGGGCCAGGCGATCGTGCCGGAAGGCATGGACGCAACTGTTGGCGCGATTGAGGCGTTAAGCTTGCTCGACGACAGCTATCTGCTCGTTCAGGGGCCGCCCGGTGCCGGCAAGACCTACACGTCGGCGGAAGCGATCGTCGCGCTGCTGGCTGCGGGCAAGCGCATCGGGGTGGCCTCCAATTCGCACAAGGCGATCAACAATCTGCTCAAGGATGTCGAAGCGAAGACGGCCGCGCGCGGTCTGCGCTATCGCGGCATAAAGAAATCATCGAATGACGATCAGACCCTCTGCTCGGACGGCTGGATCGACGACGTCGTCGGCGGCAGCGGGAGCGGCGTACTCCCGCACCATCAGCTCGTTGCCGGCACCGCGTGGCTGTTCGCCCGCGAGGATCTCGACAGTGCGCTCGATTATCTGTTCATCGACGAGGCCGGACAGGTCAGCCTTGCCAATGTAATCGCCATGGGAACGGCGGCGCGCAACATTGTGTTGGTCGGCGATCAAATGCAGCTGTCGCAGCCGATCAAGGGCACGCATCCGGGCGACAGCGGTCGATCGGCCCTTGAGCATCTTCTGGAGGGACATGCGACTGTGCCTGCAGATCAAGGCGTATTCCTGCCCATCTCCCGCCGCATGCATCCCGACCTCTGCGGCTTCATATCCAGCGCTGTCTACGAAGGACGCCTTAAGGCGGAGGCGAGCACCACATGGCAATGCATCAACGTGGATTTAGCGGCAGATCCAGCGGCACTGGCTGCCACGGGCCTGCGTTTCGTCGAAGTCGACCATGACGGCCGCACGCAGCGATCTCCAGAGGAAGCCGAACGGCTTGCGATCACTTATCGCGCCTTGCTCGGGACAACCTGGACCGATCGGCACGGCGAACGCCATGAGATCGGCACCCAGGACATATTGGTCGTGTCGCCTTATAATATGCAGGTCGAACTGCTACGGCGCACTTTGCCCGAAGGCGCACGGGTTGGAACAGTCGACAAGTTTCAGGGTCAAGAAGCGCCGGTCGTGCTGATCTCGATGGCCACTTCGTCAGGTGACGATCTCCCCCGAAACATCGAATTTCTCTATAGCCGCAATCGCCTGAACGTCGCGATCAGCCGCGCGCGCTGCCTAGCGGTGATCTACGCCAATGCTAGGTTGCTCGAAATTCCCTGCTCGACGATCGCGCAGATGGAACTGGTGGATGGCCTATGTTGGGCGAAGCAGTTTGCCGACAAGCAGCGGGATCAGGCCAGAACGTGACCTTGGTCCGTTGCGGATTTGGGCAATCCAGAACGGATGAGCGCCGATTTAAAGGTGTAATCTTTGACGAAAGCAACCGATCAGTTTGATCGAAGTGGAGGGGTGGCACCGGGGTACGATCTTGTAGGGTTCTAGCGCAAAATATATAGGTCAGAGCAGCTATGAGCCGGTATGCTGATAGCGGGCTTCAGTATAGATAGACAGGATGCACTTCGGATGGAATGGAGCAAACTGCTCAAGCTCGAGCGCCTGAACGATGCAGGTTACATTCCACATAAACACCGCCCTGCTTATGCGCAGGATATCGATCGCATTCTTTTTTCTCCCCCATTTCGTCGACTAGCTAACAAGACGCAGGTACACCCGCTCTACGACAATGATCACATTCATCATCGCCTGATTCATAGCCTTGAGGTTGCGAGTGTTGGACGTTCACTCGGTGTTGAGGTCGGTGCGTGGCTTGAAGAGAGTGGCGAAGTCCCGGCGGAACAAGTCGAAGTGATTGCTGGTCTTGTGCAGACTGCCTGTATGGCACACGACATCGGCAATCCGCCTTTCGGTCATTCCGGCGAAACCGCGATCGCGTCTTGGTTTAGGGCGAAATTTGCGGACAATCGTGGCATCCTCTCCGATATTGACGATCGGAAGCGCGCCGAGTTTGAAGCGTTCGAAGGCAATGCGCAGGGCTTTCGAATCCTAGCTAGAACTGAGATGTATCGGGATGACGGTGGTCTGCGCTTGACACTCGGGTCGCTCGGGGCGTTCACCAAATATCCGGTGTCGGCGTTCGTAAGGGCCCATGCTGGCGACGCGTTAGTGGATGGTCTGCCCTATATCGGCGTTAAGAAATACGGTGTGTTTGAAAATGATGTCGCCGCTTTCTCCGCGATCGCGGGAGAATTGGGTCTGCCGTCTCACGAGGTGCGGGGTCCGGAACTGGACCTGCTTGGTTATTGGTGGGCCCGCCATCCGCTGGCCTACCTCATGGAGGCAGCGGACGACGTATGCTACAATGTGATGGATCTGGAAGACGCGTATCTTAGTGGCGATCTCGAAGCTGAGCTCGTTATCGATCTGCTCAAGGGGCTAATTAAGAGTTCGAACAAAGCGTATCCAGAACAGAGTGAGGCAGATACTGTTTCTCGCCATCGTGCGCTGGCAATCCGCGGCGCCATCGCGTCTTGTGTCGAGGCCTTCAAAGAGAATTATGTGGCCATCATGGCCGGAGAATTTCCAATTTCTCTGATTGACGCGGCAAGTGTGAAAGATCCCTTCAAAGCGATTAAGGGTGTCGCGAAAAACCGCATCTTCAAAGCCCGTCGCAAGACTGAGCTCGAAGTATACGGCCGTAACATCGTCTACAAAATCGTTGATGGCCTTCTGCCTCTGTTCGATGACCTTGGGAGCGTTGATTGGGACGCGGATAAGGTTAGCGGCTATCATCTCCAGGTCGCCCGTGCGCTTGGGCTTCCGCTCTCCTCGCTTAAAAACCCCTATGACGCCGTCCACGGCCTGACCGACTTTGTGTCGGGTATGACGGACCGTTATGCGGTTAAGGTTGCCGATATGATTGGGGCCAGATAGCCTGTGCAATATCGTTGGAGGACAGATTGAGCACAGAAGACTCGAACGAGTTGGTCCTGAGAATTCCCACTACGGCTGCGCCGCATTTCAAGCAGCTTTGGAAAGATTTGCGGCTTGCTGAGGGGCTCGATCCGGACGCCGATCTTCCCGAGCCCGTCGAGGTCGAGAATTTCGATGGCGCCACGATGGTCCAGTGGATCGTCGAACTAGCGCCCGCGTTGGCGCCAATCTTCACTGGAGCGATCGGCTACCTCGTCGCTTCGCGGGGCGAAATCGAGTATGAGTATGACGGTGAGAAGATCCGCATGAAGAATGTGAAGCCTTCCAAGATGAAGGAAGTGCTGCAGCTCCTCGACGAGCGGAATGCGAAGCGGCTCAGTGATACCAAGGACTAATTGGGGCATCATTAAGCAGCACCTCCGCCGCCGACCAGCGTTTAAATCAACTGCGCGCGATCGGGCTGCGATCAGGAGGGTTGCTGCGCGGTTTGACGCGGACTATCGGCGCGGTGACCGGCCGGTCGAAATTCTGCCAATCAGTTCCATGCAATGGTCGAGCGTCGTCATCGGCTATGGCGGCTCCCATGTGGCGTTCATCGATGTTGAACAGGCGAACGCACTGTCGTTTCTACTCAGCCGCTCGGTTTGGCTGGAGCAGCCAGTCTTCAGCTACATCGAGTTTATGATCCGGGCCGCCGAGACCTTCTATGACGACGGCGACATCGCGCTTTCGGCTTCGATTAGCGAGAGGGCTAACGAGCGTCTTTGGGCCTATTGTCGGCACCATGAGACCGAAGATTCGGTCTACCGTCCGATGATGATTGATGAGCTGCTTCCGCAGCTTCTCGACGCGCGCGTAATCCTTGGGTTCATAACCGGACATGAGATTGGGCATCTAGCCCAACTGTCGAACGAAACCGGAACGAAGGAGCTCTTCGATTGGGTCGAAGCGCACTACATGGCGTCGCACCTTAACCTGCGCGATCCCGAGATGCCGTTTGAGCGCTTTCTCGACATCGAGATTGTGCAGAAAATCAGCGAGGACGGCTCGCCTGCTGGCTATGCGATCCAGACCAGCAAATATGCGCGGCAGATGTTGCATATGCGACGTCAGCAGCTTCAAGAAACCCAGTCGGACGCTCTTGGCGTGATCCTGGCTACGCCGCTCGCGATAGAAGCAGAAATCTCTGCGGCGGAGCTGTTTTCGCTTTTTCCTCGCCTCATTGAGCATACGGAAATGCTGATGATGTTGCGCAGGATCGTCACGCGATTGCCACGAGGCGAGAGGTTGGCCGCCATCGCGTCCGAGCGATCGTCGCAATTCGCCCGCTTGACCCTTTTCGTCCGCCTGATTCGGGGTCTTCAGAGGGGCCAGGTCGATGCGCCCCGCGACGTTCTGGACTATTGGGCCTCCCTCCCTGAAAACCTGATCGCCGGCATGGAGGCAAAAATTGAGAGTGGTCAGCTCGAGATGTTCTGTTTGCGTAATGCGGTCCTGTGCCGGGGATCGATCGAGGTGGGCCTTTGCGGAAAGTTGGCACCGCCGCTTTCGCAGGAGTACCGCAAATTGCTCGGGGTATTCGGGGGCAATCTGAGCGTGGCCTACGCCCATGGCGATTTGCCCGAAGAGATGTTTCGCATCGAGAAGAGCTACGACTGGGAGCCATCGGAGGCTGCGACCGATGCGCTCTCGCTCGGGTTCGCCGGAGCCATCACGGATATCGCACAGATTTGCGCGACCGAAACTCGCGAGGTTGGGGTGTTACGGCGCAAGGACATTCTGCGGGAGGCCTCGGATGACCAGTTCATCGCCTTTCTGCGTAGTGCGCGGAGACAGACATTCGAACGGATTCTCGATGCCTGGTGGGCTGGTTTCGAGGATGCTCTGCGGAAGCCTTGGCCTGAGAAAGGGAGGGGCAATCGGAGCGCCTGAACGGACGGCAGCTACCGAGGCCTCAATTGGTACCACCGATTGGCAGCAAAGTTCGCGCTTACCCTTGCCATGGCTATTTCACCCTATATCGATGCGGTCTATCGTCACGGCCTAGCAAATGAGGACGACACATGCCCGACGTGCATGGCATGGAATTATCAAAACCCAAGAATTGGCAGGATTTCGAGCGAATTACGCTTGCTGCACAAAAGCAGAGCTGGGGATCGCCCGATCTCCAAATGAACGGGAGACCCGGACAAGCGCAGCAAGGTGTCGATATCTGGGGGCCCGACAGCATCGGCCGCCGTGTCGGCGTCCAGTGCAAGCGGTACAAGGTTGCGCTCTCGCTAAAGCTCGTCGAGGAAGAGATAGTAAACGCGGAAAATTTCCAGCCGACACTGTCGGCCCTCTACATCGCCACGACCAACGACTACGACAGCAAGCTGCAGCAAGAAGTGCGGCTTTTGTCGGACAAACGAGTCGCGAATGGTGATTTCGCCGTTTCGATGCTTTTCTGGGACGATATTACGTCAGGCCTCACCATAAATCCCGACGTGTTCCAGGGCTTTTTTCCCGGGTTTCATCTTCCTGCTCATACTCCGTTCGACCGGGGCCGGATGCTCGCGGCGTTCGAACTCGGATTTTATGGCCCGTTCATCAATGAATATGTCCACCTTACCTTCGGCGAGATCGGCGTCTATATGGCGAACACTGATCCCGAGACCGTCGCAGTCGTCCTACGCATCATTGAACGCCGAGCAAGCCAATTGCTGCCCGAGGCCGACGCGCGGCATATCCTCGACGCAATCGCCGAGATCAGCAGTCGATGCTATGAGGGTACGCCGACCAAGCAATCCTGGGACGAGGTCGAGTTTTTCGCCAAGCGGATAGAAACGCGGCTCAACCATGCCTCGTCGGTGCTCGATGAACGCGAAGGGAGCATGCTTGAAACCGGCATCGTCCTTGGACGGTCCGAACATGCTGACGAGGTCACACAAACGCGCCGTGACGACATACGCGGGCGCTTGAGAAGCCTTCTACCTCAAGCGAGTCAGCCGGCGATCGACGCGGCGTTCGAGCGAGCCGAGCCACGTCGTAACGCGGGCTATCGGTGGGCGACGATCATTCGCGGCATCGCCGAGCGGGAAATCCGGTTTAGCCTCTAGCGACTAAAGTCGCGGAGATCCGCTTCCCGGGCTGTTCCAAGGCATGAACTAACGGCAGCTATCAAGGTTTTCATTTAGGCTGCGGAATGTCGGCTATCAAGGCGGCAATTGCTAGTCAGCTGGGCCTCTCCGCCGCTGCAATTACCGCGCCTCGGTTTCGGCATTGATCATTGCGTTGTTGACTGCGGATTCTTGCTGGGTGTCGTAGCCGACAGTTTCAGCCAAAAGTGCTGTAACCTGATTTCCATCAGTGACGTTGCAATGTACGAAGTGCGCCATTTAAACGTGGGCCACGAGGTTCTGAATCTTGTAATGTTCCGGATCAACGTTGAGATCGGCCACCACGATCTGGGCGTTGATCTTGACATGGCGTGGACCAAGGCAGTGATGATCGCCACCTTGCGAGGTGATTGAGCGTCGAAGGTGCGGCATCAGCTACTGCCGCCCTCCTGGATTGGCAAAGTTGCGAGGTGCTTGCCCGCGATGTAGCCGAAGGTCATCCCGGGCCCAAGCGTCCCGCCGGCGCCGCCATAAACATCGCCCAGCACTGCGGCCATGGCGTTACCCGCAGCATAGAGGCCCGGGATTGGCTTACCTTGCCAATCTACCACTTGAGCATCAGCATTGGTCTTGGGACCGCCTGCCGTGCCGAGTGCGCCCGCCTCCATCTTGACAGCATAGAAGGGGCCTTGCTCGATCACCCCGAGCGTGCGGTAAGGGGGATCGTAGCTCATGTCGCCCCACATGTAGAAATTGTCGTAGGTAGTGTCGCCGCGATTGAAGTCGTCGTCGTGACCGGCACGCACCATTGTGTTTAAAACGCGCCACCGTGGCTTCAAGCCCCACAGGATCGATACCTGCCTTCTCGGCGAGTTCAGCCAGCGTCGGCGCTTCCATCATGTAAGGCGGAGTCGGCGAGCCCGGCGAAGCTGTGAAGGCAGGATATCGGTCTCGGTAGCGCTGGTCTATGATCAACCAGTAGGGCAGGTTTGAATAGGTATGGGTGCCTGCGTCGAAGGCATGGAGCGCCTTGCCCAGCGCGTTGTAGTTGGCTGCTTCATTAACGAACCGCTTGCCTGCGCGGTTGACAAGGATCGCCCCGGGTCTCGCGCGCTCGTCCGATCCCAAGAGGTAGTTGGGCTTTGCATTGCGGTGTTGTGGCTTGAACTCCAGCACGCTTTGCATCCAGTCGGCATGCTGCATGTTGCCGAGTTGAGCACCAGCCTCGATCGCCATGATCAGGCCGTCGCCCTCGTTCTCTGGCACGCTGACAGGACCCGTAAGCGGGCCGCGCAGAAAGGACTTAACCAGCGTCTCATTCCACTCGAACCCACCGGTGGCGATCACGACGCCTCGGCGCGCGCGGACGCGGAAGGGTCGGGCACGGCTATCCTCAGCCACAATGCCGATTACGCGGCCGTCCGCCTTGATGAGTTTCAAAGCTCGCTTCTCAAATTCTACCGGAATGCCGCGATCGAGCACGGCCTTGAACAGTGAACCCGCCAGTGCCTGGCCGAGGCCGCGGCAATCGTCAGCTTCGCGCTGCGCCAAGGTCGCATCGTCGAGCTCGCCACGGGTCGCCTCCATCAGGCTGCCGCGCAGCGGATAGGCCATCTTGCTCGGATTTACCCGGCTCGCCCACTTGCCAAGACTTGCGAAGGGGAAGGCAGCATTGTCGAGCGAGCGTCCACCGTCGGGTCGGGCGCCGGGGGCATAGGGTTGATAATCGGGAAAATCGACGAAGGCGTGGAGCTGGACAGGTGTTCTCTCTGCGAGATAACGCACCATCTCGGGCCCGTTTCGCATAAATGCCCACAGCGCGTCCGGGTCGATGGCCCCTGAAGAGAGCGAGTCGATATAGGCAACGATGTCCTCGTCAGATTCCTCGATCCCGGCCTCAATCTGGTGGTGATTGCCCGGCACCTACAACATCCCGCCCGACATCGCAGTGGTTCCGCCGACCATGCCGCTCTTCTCGAGGATCAGCACCTCTCCGGCACTGAAGTCATGCGCGGTGATGGCGGCGGTCATCGCCGCGCCGCCCGATCCCAACACCACGACATCCACCTCGCGGTCCCACTCGGTGGCTTGCTGTCCTGCTTCTTGCGTCATCACCTTGCTCCCGACGTGGTGCACCGTTCTGCGATGCTGCCATTGCCCAGCACCCTCAAACCACTTGGACCCAGTCGCGCCATCACGAGAGAAAGTGTACAACACATGTTGTAAACATCTTCCTCGCGCTTTGGCTAGGTGCCTTGGCTCCGGCATTCTTGATGAGTAAGGAACGTCAATGCCAGCCGCTGTGGATCACGATGAAAAGCGCGATGCGATCGCCCGGATCGCGGCTGACCTGATCGCGGCGCGCGGTCTTGATGCGGCCACTATTCGGCAGGTCGCCGCAGCAGCCGGGTACAGCACTACGGTTGTCACGCACTACTTTGCCAATAAGCGCGCCATGCTGCTGGCGGCCTATCGCCACGCAGCGGAGAGCGCGCAAGGGCGCTTCGATGCGCTGGCAACCGAATGCAACGCAGACCCGCTGTCGCGGCTTGAGAGTCTTCTGCCGATAGACGAGGAGGGGCGCCGCGCCTGGCGGATCTACCTCCAGTACTGGCCGCTGGCCGATCACGATGAAGAACTGGCGATCGAGCAGCGCTGGTGGAGCGCCAATGGGACTGAGCTAATCCGTGCAGCGCTGGTACAGGTGTGTCCCGAGATCGACGACGCCGACGGTAAGGCCGCAATCGCTCTCAGTGTCCTGCTCGGCATCGCCATACAGGCCACGTTCGACCCAGCCGGTTGGCCCGCCTCCCGGCAGAGCGCCATGTGGCAAGCTCAGTGCAAGCTCCTCCTCCGCTAACGGCGCGGATGCGGACCAAAACATTTCAGGCACTTTGACGCTGCCGCTTCGCGGTCATGAGATAGGAGCATAAAGCGCTCTCTTCTCGTGGATTTAGGTTCACTGTCGAAAGCGCAACGCGTCGAGAAGCAGGCTGAATGCTGCCGACGGCTGTCTGCGACTGGGGTAATAGAGATAGTATCCGTCGAACGGATCACACCAGTCTGCCAGCACGCGCACCAGCGTCCCTTCGGCAATTTGGGGAAGGACGCGATCCTCGATCAGGTGGATCAGCCCATGTCCGGAAAGAGCTGCTTCCACCATCAGGTCCACATCGTTGAACAACAGTTGCCCGCCGACCTTTATGTTTAGTTCGCGACCTGCCTTCTCATACTCCCAGGCATAGACGCTGCCGCTGACCATGCGCAGATTGATGCAGCGATGGCGGCTGAGGTCCTGTGGCACTTCCGGTCGGCCCTGTTCGGCGAGATAGGCCGGCGACGCCACGGTCGCCATGCGCAGCCTCGGCCCGATGCGCATGGCGACCATGTCCTGTTCAAGACTGTGCCCCAGCCTTACCCAGGCATCGAAGCGCTCGGCGACGATATCCGTGAAACCGGCTTCCACGTTGACTTCGACGTTGAGGTCGGAATGGTCTGCAATCAGGCGGTCTATCGCAGGCCACAGGATTGTCCGGGCCGCGTGGGCCGAGGTCGTGATGCGGATGTTGCCAGCCGGGCGCGCGCGCATTTCGGTAAGAGCGGTGATCCTCTCGTCAATATCGTCGAGCGCTGGGCGCAGCGTTTCCAGCAGCCGCTCGCCGGCATCGGTCGGGGCGACACTGCGGGTGGTGCGCGTCAGCAATTGCAAGCCGAGCTTCGCCTCCAGCCGTCGCATCGCATGACTGAGGGCGGACTGCGACAGTCCAAGCCTGAGCGCCGCCCGAGTGAAGCTGCGCTCCTCGGCGATGACTGCGAAAAGTGCCAGAGCCCCCAGTTCGTCCCTTGTAGTCGTGTTGCCACCTTTCATGACCTAAAGTCATAGGGTCATTCGATTTACCCTGTCTAGTCGGTGCAATCGTGGGGGCTTATCCTTCAAGGCAATCTGAAGGAACGAGCCAAGTGACCACCAGCATTCCCGATGTGACGTTGTACAATGGCGTTGCCATGCCCTTGCTGGGCTTCGGCGTATTCCAGGTGGCAGATTCTGCAGAGTGCGAGCGTACAGTCTGCGATGCCATCGATGCTGGATACCGGCTGATCGATACCGCGGCTTCCTATGGCAACGAGGCTGCGGTGGGAGCTGCGATACGGGCATCTGCCGTAAGCCGCGAGGATATGTTCCTGACCACAAAGCTTTGGGTCGAGGATGCCAGCTACGACGGGGCCAAGGCGGCCTTCCAGCGATCGCTCGACAAGCTTCAGGTCGACTATCTCGACCTTTATTTGATCCATCAGCCATACGGTGACGTCTATGGTGCTTGGGCGGCGATGGAGGAACTTCACCGCGAGGGGTGGATTCGTGCCATCGGCATAAGCAACTTCTATCCCGATCGCGTGGTGGACTTTGCCCTGCACACTTCCATCAAGCCTGCGGTCAATCAGGTGGAAATCCACCCCTTTCATCAGCAGCATGACGCGCAGGCCATCATGCAGGAATATGGGATACAGACCCAAGCCTGGGGGCCGTTCGCAGAAGGCCGCAAAGGGCTGTTTGAGAATGATGCGCTGGCGGCCATCGGCCGCAAGCATGGCAAGACCATCGCGCAAGTCGTGCTGCGCTGGCTCACCCAGCGAGGCATCGTCGCCATTCCCAAGACCGTGCGTCGCGACCGCATGGTCGAGAACCTCGCCATCTTCGACTTTGAACTGGACGAGACAGATTTCGCAGAAATTGCCGCGCTGGATCAGAAAGCCAGCAGCTTCTTCGATCATCGCGATCCGGCAATGGTCAAATGGATTGGCACGCGCAAACTGGAAGGATGAAGCTTATGGGCGACGTGAAAAGGACCGGCATCGGTCGCCGTGGACTACTCGTCTCAGCAGGTGCGTTGGCTGCCTTGCCACTGGTCGGCAGCGAGGCACAAGGCCGGGGGCGCACTTTGGCGGCAGGGACACGAAGCCAGAACACATCGGTCGGCACGCGCATGCTGGGCAAGCTCGAAGTGTCCAGCATTGGCATCGGGGTGCAGAACAACTTCCGCAAGTACACCACCGAGATTCCCTATCGCCCCGAGCAGGTCGCTCTTCTGCGTTCGGCCTTCGACAACGGCGTGACCTTCTTCGATTGCGCCGAAGCATACGGCCCGCACGAATGCGAGCGCATTCTGGGCGAGGCGATCCAGCCCTTTCGCGATCATGTGGTCATTACCTCGAAGTTTGGCTGGAACATCGATCAGGAGACCGGCCAGCGCCGTCCGGGGCTGAACAGCAGGCCGGAACACATCAAGCTTGTTGTCGAGAACATGCTGCGCCGGTTGCGGACGGACCGGATCGATCTGCTCTACCAGCATCGCGTCGACCCGGCAGTGCCAATCGAGGATGTCGCCGGAGCGGTGAAAGAGCTGATGCAGCAAGGCAAAGTGCGGCACTGGGGCCTCAGCGAAATGGGGCTTGGCACGTTGCGCCGGGCACATGCTGAACTGCCGTTGACCGCTGTGCAGAGCGAGTATTCAATGCTTTGGCGCGGACCTGAGCGCGAAGTTCTGCCGTTGTGCGAGGAACTGGGCATCGGCTTCGTTCCGTGGAGCCCACTGGGCGTCCAGCTCCTGACAGGCTGGATCGATGCCGCCACCCGCTTTGCCCAAGGCGACATCCGCGGCATCGAAAGCCGCTTCTCGCCTGACAACTTGCCGCACAACCTGCAACTGGTGACGCTGGTGAAGTCATGGGCTGAGCGCAAGCAGGCCGCGCCCGGCCAGATCGCGCTCGCCTGGCTGATGGCGCAGAAACCATGGATCGTCCCGATCCCGGGGACGACCAATGCGGCCCACATGGTCCAGAACGTCGGTGCAACGAAGGTCCGTTTCACATCAGCCGAACTGGCAGAGCTCAATGCCTCAGTCCGTGCGATCGAGGTCGCAGGGCAGCGGTTACCGGACGCGGTCCTTGCCTATTCGGGCGTGGAAGCGCCGCCCCGTCGCTGAGGAAAGGACAATGACCCTGCGCGCCAAAGGCATGATTGCCGTTGTAGCCCTTGCGGGCCTTCTCCAACCAACAGGACTTCACGCCATGACCGGAACACCCCAATCTACCGTTTCGACCGAGATGCAGAGCGTGATCGAACTGTCACGCCAGAAGTGGCTGTGGATGGCCGATCGCAACGTGGCCGAGTTGGCAGCGCTGTTCCATCCGTCCGCCCGCTTCGTGCACATGGGTGCGACCCTTGATTGCAAGAGCGAACTCGACGTCGTCCGTTCCGGACAGATTCAGTACAAGCATGCCGACATAAGCGAGACGTCCGCCGAACGGATCGGCGATACCGTCATCGTCTACAGCAGACTGCGCCTGACGGCGGTCGTCGGAGGCAACGAGGTGGTCAACCCGTTCGCGGTCACCGAAGTCTACGTGCGGCAAGGAGACAGCTGGAAATTGGGCTCGATGGCCTTCACACGCCTGCTCGGAGAGTGATACCATGAAGCGAGCGACATTTGCGGCTCTGACCTTTGTTGTCGTGACCCAGGCTGCTGCGCAGGTTCCTGCATCTGCGCCGCCCTCCACTGCAATTCCGGCAGCGTATGGCGTGCCGGTCAGCGTGGATGAGGCGATGGCCTTGATCGAGAAGGGAATGAAGCTCGCAGCAGCGAGAAAGTTCAAGATGGCGTTTGCCGTTGTCGAACCTTCAGGCGAATTGGTCGCCTTCGCCAGGATGGACGATGTCGTCTATGCGTCGGCCCTCATCGCCCAGCAAAAGGCCCGCTCGGCCGCGCGCTTCCGCCTGCCAACATCGGAGTTCGAGAACCGAGTGATCGCAGGCAGGACCGTCCTGCTGTCTTCGGACGAGGTTGTTCCGCTTGCCGGCGGCATACCGATCGTCGTTGATGGGCGCGTCGTCGGCGCGCTTGGCGTATCCGGTGGCAGTGCAGCGGATGACGCCGCAGTCGCCAGGGATGCTCTGTTCCAGCAATAGCATCTTACGCTTGAGCTAACTGTATTTGAAAACTCAGTCTTGGAATGAACGCTGAAATAACGTCAAGTGATGGCATCGCTGTCAAGTTAAGGGGCAAGGAGCGCCAGCGTTTGGGAATGAAGCCGTCGCTTATCTCGTCGCGAGAACGCGACGATTTTGCCCCAGCCCAGGTCTTTCAGTGATCGCCAAAGCGCGCTGAACGAACGGCAGTAATCGACGACGTCAAAATTGAGCACGAATGACCGGGTTCAAGGCGGAATTACCTGGTTGGCTCGACGCAAAACAGCTGACCGCTTTTTCGAACCCTTGACGGCTTACGCAGACACAACCTCGAGGCTGCGCTTGGCTGCGCCGAGAGTCTCTTCAAGCGCGCCCATGACAGCCGCTTTCATCAACTCCGGGTTGACGGCCCCTGCAGCCTCGAACTTGGCATAGTCGGCGCTCATTATCGCAAGTTGCTCAAGTTCCTCCATCCAAAGCTGGACACCCGCAAAAACCGATGGAGTTTCGGTGTCGATGGTGATTCATTGATCG
>NZ_LSIA01000264.1:0-1053 GCF_001556015.1 Novosphingobium sp. CCH12-A3
ATGCCGGCACCAGCATCGCCGTGACGGCAGCCGGCGCGCTGACGCTGGCCTCGGCGCAGGCGGTCGAGGGCATGGCGCTGTCCGGCGCAACGATCGATGTGGGCCTGCTGGCTGCGGGGGCGACGATCGATCTGACCGGCACCAGCAGCGTGAACATCACGACCAGTGCCAGCACCGGTGGCGTCGGCGCGATCACCATTGCGGCACCGACCATCACGTTTGCATCGCTGGAGAGCGGCGCGGTCACGCTTGCGGGCGGGACGATCACCGGCGGCGATGTCGGTAGCGACGCGCTGACCGGCACTGCCAGCGGCACGCTGACTCTGCGCGATGTCTTCACGGGCAGGCTTGACCTGACGGCGCAGGACATCGTGGTGCGCAGTGTCCTGGGCGGGACCAGCGGTCCGGGCCACGACATGTCGCTGAACGCCACGGGCAACATCACCGCCGCCTTGATCCAGAGCGGCAACGACCTGTTCATCTCGGCGGCAACGCTCGATGCGACGACGCTCGATGCCGTGCGCGACCTGACCGTCGCGGTGACGGACGGGGCGACGCTCGGCGGGGTCACGGCGTTCGGCGATGTCGCATCCCTTGCGACAACCAGTCTCACGGCAGACGCGATCACCGGCAGCCTCGTCGAGGTGGGCACGCTCCTGACCGTGCGGTCGGCAGGCGATGTCGGCCTCGGCGATGTGTTTGCAGGCTCGCTGGATCTGACTGCTGGCAACCTGCAGATTGCCAACCTGTTGACGGACGGCGCTGCGCTTGTGCGTGTCGATGGCACGGCGAACCTCGATCTGGCGAGCGTGGGCCAGCTCGACTATCGCGCCACGACCTTGCGGTTCGGGACCCTCGACACGCTTGGCGGAGCCATCCTTGTCGGCAGCAGTGTCGCGGGCGATGCCGTCAATGCCGGAACAACATTGTCGATCACCGCGACGGACCTCACGGCGACGGGCTTTGCGGCGGCGGGCGACGTGACGCTGACCGTGACCGACACGGCAACGCTGGGCACCGCCACCTCGAGCGGCGGCTCGGTGTTCATCGATC